>JALVEX010000250.1 GCA_027030435.1 Paracoccaceae bacterium | reverse complement strand
TACGCGATCGGCGCAGAGGCGGTGATCGCGGCCTTCGATCGGGTGCGCAATCATTTCGGGATGAGCCGCATCTCCCAGGCCGGCGCGCTGGCGGCGCTTGGCGATCAGGGCTGGCTTGCGAAGGTAATCGGCGATGTGGCCGGCGCGCGTGCGCGGATCGGGGAGATCGGGCGGGCTAACGGCCTCACCCCCCTGCCCTCGGCGACCAATTTCGTGGCGATCGATTGCGGGGCGGACGGGGCTTTCGCCCGCGCCGTCGTGGAAGAACTGGGCGCGCGCGGGGTGTTCGTGCGGATGCCCTTCGAAGCGCCACAGGATCGCTGCATAAGGGTAAGCTGCGGGCCGGAGGAGGCCATGGCGGCATTTGCTGCGGCTCTGCCGGATGCGCTGGCGGCGGCGAAGGCGCGGTAGGGGCGCTGCCCCTCTTGCCCGTGCCGGGCAATTCACCCCGGAGTATTTCGGCCAAGATGAAGGGAGCGGGATCAGGCCCGGGCGATTTCACCGGCCGCGGCTTCGAGCGCCCCGGGGCCGTGGGGAATGGAGAGCGCCTTCAGCCCGGCCTCGATGGTGCCGAGCACACCCATCACCATATGCGCGTTCACATGGCCCATGTGGCCGATCCTGAAGAACCCGTGCCATGCGGGATCGCCGGGGGGCGCCATGCCAAGGCCGATACCGAGCGTCACCCCGGCGCGCTCGGTGAGCCAATCGCGCAGCGCGGTGCCGTCGGGCGCGGTGAGGCGCAGGGTGGTTACGGCATGGCTGCGGTGGGCGGGATCGGGGATGTTGATCTCGAGCGGGCCGCCCGCGCCCCAGCCCTCGCAGGCCGCCCAGATGGCGCGGGCGAGCTTCTCATGGCGCGCCCAGGCGTTTTCCAGCCCCTCCTCGTGGAGAAGCATGGTCAGCGCCTCGCGCAGGGCGTAGAGGTGATGGGTGGGGGCGGTGCCGGCGAAATGCTGGTAGAAATCCTGCGGGGCGCTGCGCGGCGCCCAATCCCAGTAGGCGCTCGGATCCCCCCGCGCCTCGTGCGCCCCGGCGGCTTTTTCATTGAAGAACACGAAGCCAAGGCCCGGCGGGCACATCATCCCCTTCTGGCTCGCCGCCACCATCACATCGACGCCCCATCGATCCATCTCGAAACGCTCGCAGCCGAGCGAGGCGATGCAATCGACCATGAGAAGTGCCGGGTGGCCGGCCTCGTCGAGCACCCGGCGCAGGGCGGGGATATCGTTGCGCACCCCGGTGGCGGTATCCACATGCACCGCCAATACGGCGCGGATCTCATGGGCCTTGTCATCCTCGAGAGCGGCCGCGAGGCGGGCGGGATCGATCGGCCCACGCTTGCCGAAATCGATCACCTCCACCACAAGCCCGAGCCTGCGGCCGATCTCCGCCCAGCCGTGGCCGAAGATTCCGGAGGCCAGCACCAGCACCCGATCGCCGCGCGCCAGCGGATTGGCAAGCGCCGCTTCCCAGGCGCCGTGGCCGTTGGCGATGTAGATCGCCGCGTTGTGGCTGGTGCGGGCAAGGGCGCGCAGATCACCGATCAGGCTCGCCACGATCTCCACGATCTCGCCGGTATAG
The DNA here is from genome assembly GCA_027030435.1 of Paracoccaceae bacterium. Taxonomy (GTDB): domain Bacteria; phylum Pseudomonadota; class Alphaproteobacteria; order Rhodobacterales; family Rhodobacteraceae; genus WFVA01. The sequence continues at coordinate 8,527 of JALVEX010000250.1, read as the reverse complement.
ATATTGGGCGCCGGCCGGTGCATGGCGGCCAGCACGCGATCCGGGATCACCGAGGGGCCGGGAATGGCGAGGTAATGGCGTCCGTGGGCAAGACTCATGGGAAGCCTCTTTTCTCTGGCGGTCCCTGCCGGCTTAGGGGGCTTGTGGCGCGGCGTCAATCGCGCAGCGCTGCCCCGCCCCGGCTTGCGCCCCCCCTCTCCAGAGGATAGACCGCATACCAGCGAAACCGGGCAGATCCCGGGCAAGAGGAGCCAGGCCGAGGTGAACGGGAAACCCAGCCCCAACCGATACCGCTCGGATCGCCTGATGGGGCGTCTGTGGCGCGATTACCTGCGCCGCCATACCGGCTGGATGCTGATCGCGCTGGTGCTGATGGTGATCGAGGGGGGCTCGCTCGGGGTTTTGAGCTACCTCCTGAAGCCGATGTTCGATCAGGTGTTCGTGGGCCATGACGAAGCCGCGCTCTGGTGGGTGGGCGGCGCGATCTTCGGCCTCTTCCTGCTGCGCGCTTTCACCTCCGTGGCCCAGCGCGTGATCATGACCCGCGTTGCCGTCACCACCGCGACGGACATGCAGCGCGGCATCCTCGCCCATCTCCTCACGCTCGACAGCGCCTTCTTCCAGAAGAACCCGCCCGGCGCCCTGATCGAGCGTATCCAGGGCGATACGAAGGCCGTGCAGGGGGTGTGGCAGGTGTTCATCACCGGGGTCGGGCGCGATATCGTGGCGCTGATCTCGCTCTTTGCCGTTGCCATTTCGATCGACTGGAAATGGACCTTGTTCGCCCTCATCGGCGCGCCGCTTCTGATCCTGCCCACGGTGCTGATCCAGCGCTATATCCGCCGCAAGACCCGCCACCTGCGCCAGCAGGCCGCACTGCTTTCCACCAGGCTCGACGAGATCTTCCACGGCATCAACCCGATCAAGCTCAACCGCCTCGAGGAATACCAGCAGGCCCGCTTCAGAGGCACGATCGACCGCATCGTGAAGGCGCAGGTGAAGATGGCGGGCAGCCAGGCGCTGATGCCGGCGATGATCGATATCGTCACCGGGCTCGGCTTCTTCGGCGTGCTGGTGCTCGGCGGGCAGGATATTCTCTCGGGCGAAAAGACGGTGGGCGATTTCATGAGCTTCTTCACCGCCATGACGCTCGCCTTCCAGCCCCTGCGCCGCCTCGGCGCGGTGGCCGGCATCTGGCAGACGGCGGCCGCATCGCTCGAGCGCCTCTATCAGCTGATGGATGAAGAGCCCACGATCCTTTCCCCGGCGCGCCCCGCCCCGCAGCCCGAACGCCATGATCTCGAATTCGACGATGTGCATTTCGCCTATGAGGATCTGCCTGTGCTGCGCGGGCTCAGCCTCAGGGCGGAAGACGGCCGCACCACCGCGCTCGTGGGCGCTTCGGGAGCGGGGAAGAGCACCGTCTTTCATGTGCTGACAAGGCTTGTCGAGCCGCAGGGTGGCGAGATCAGGATCGGCGGCGTGCCTATCCGCGACATGGATCTCGCCACCCTGCGGGGGATGTTTTCCGTCGTCACCCAGGATGCGGCGCTGTTTGACGAAACCATCCGCGAAAACATCCTCCTTGGGCGCAGCGACATCCCCGAAGAGCGGCTTCGCGAAGTGCTCGACGCTGCCCATGTGAGCGATTTCCTCGATCAGCTTCCGGGCGGGCTCGATGCGCCGGCGGGGCCGCGGGGCTCCAGCCTTTCGGGCGGCCAGCGCCAGCGGGTGGCGATCGCGCGCGCGCTTCTCCATGATGCGCCGATCCTGCTGCTTGACGAGGCCACCTCCGCGCTTGATGCGCAATCCGAGGCCCTCGTGCAGAAGGCGCTCGATCGCCTGAGCGAGGGGCGCACGACGCTGGTGATCGCGCACCGCCTCTCCACCATCCGGAACGCCGACCGCATCATCGTGATGGACAAGGGCCGGGTGGTGGACGAAGGCACCCATGAGGAGCTTCTGGCGCGCGGCGGGCTCTATGCGCGGCTTCATGCGCTCCAGTTCAGGAGCGAGGGCCCTTCGGCCGATAGGATCGCTGCAGAGAAGATGGGTCGGCGCCACAGAAATGGCGCAGCAGCAGCCAGTGATTCCGGGCGCCGCGGGCCAGCCAGCCTTCTTGGCGATATCTTCGGGCGCTGGTTTCGCAGATAGCCCCGAGCGGGCGGAGGCGGAGGCGGCGCGAGAGCGCGCGCGCCATTTCCACATCCTCCATCAGCGGAATGTCGCGGTAGCCGCCCACTTCATCATGGAGCGCGCGCGGGATCAGGAGCCCCTGATCGCCCCAGGGCAGGCCGAGGGTCCGGGCGCGCAGATTGGCCCAGCCGGCCACGAAACGGGGCATGAACCCGGGCGTATCGAAGCGCAGCGCGAACCAGCCGGCGCTTTCGGGATGGCCTTTCATATGCGCCTGCACCGCCCGGCACCATCCCGGCCGGAGGCGCGAATCGGCATGGAGGAACAGCAGCCATTCGCCCCCCGCCGCCGCCGCGCCGCGCCGCAGCTGCCCGCCCCGCCCCGGCGCGCCGCGGATCACCTCGCAGCCCGCCGCCTCGGCGATCTCGCATGTGCCATCGCGCGAGCCGCCATCGCTCACGATCACCTCGCGCAGGATCCCCGCCTCCAGCCCCTCGACAAGAGAGCCGAGCGCGGCCGGAAGCGTGGCTTCGGCCTCGAGCGTTGGAATTATGATGCTGAGCGGCGCGCGCATGGCCAGATACTCCGCCGTTACCTTCACCGGGCGCGTTTTCATCTTCCGCCCCCGCTTTCCTCTGCTATAACCGCAGGGTGAACCGGAGGCCAAGGAAATCAGGGAAATGCAGCAATCTCTCCACAGCCGCCGCGTGCTCAAGCTCAGCGGGAAGGACAGATCCGATTTCCTCCAGGGGCTGGTGACGAATGACGTGCGCCGCCTCTGCGAAGGCCCGCTCCATGCCGCGCTGCTCACCCCCCAGGGCAAGTATCTGGCCGATTTCTTCCTCGTGGAAGATGGCGATTCGATCCTGATCGACGTGGCCGAACCGCTCGCCGATGCGCTGAAGAGCCGCCTTTCCATGTATCGCCTGCGCTCGGATGTGGAGATCGGTGATACCGATCTCGGCGTTGAAACGGGGCTCGGCCCGCCCCCGCCGGGCGCCTTCGCCGATCCCCGCCTGCCCGCGCTCGGCTGGCGGCGCATCACCCCCGCCCCCGCCCCGCCCGATCCCGAGGAGGCGCGCCGGCGCGAGGCGCTGCGCGTGGCCCATTGCGTGCCCGAGAGCCTGATCGAGCTGATCCCCGGCGAAACCTACATCCTCGAGGCCGGCTTCGAGCGGCTGAACGGGGTCGATTTCCGCAAGGGCTGCTATGTGGGCCAGGAGGTGACGGCGCGGATGAAACACAAGACGGAGCTGCGCAAGGGCCTTGCCACGGTGGAGATCGAGGGCGAGGCGCCCGTGGGCACGCCGATCATCGGTGAGGGCGGCCGGCGCGCGGGCACGCTTTACAGCCAGGCGGAGGGAAAGGCGATCGCGCATCTGCGCTTCGAGCGGGCAAAAGGCGAAATGCGGGCCGGGCCGGCCAGGCTGTGGCTTTCCGGCAACAGCCGGGATACGCAAACACCCTGACCCCCCGCGATCACCGTTATGTGAACACCCCGGAGCGGGCATTCTGCTAGGCTTTTGAGGGGTGCCGGTGTTTTATGATTTTCATGGCAAGGGTAACGATAACAGATTTGATCATGTCCATACGGTGTATCTATTTCCGGCACTCCGCCTTTCTTGCCCTCCTCATCTTCCTGATCGCCCAGACCGGCCCAGCGCCGGGCGAAACCATCCCCTTTGACAGGGCCTGGAAGGAACAGGGATTCTTCAGGCTGTGGAGCAACGATTACAAGCCCGAGGGCCGCCGCCTCGAGGTTATCTCCGATGGCACGGTATCGCTCTTCTATCGCCCCCTGCCCGAGAATCTGCGCGGGGCGCGCAGGGCCAGATGGGAATGGGCGGTGCGCCAGGGCGTCAGGGCAACCGATCTCACCCGCAAGGGCGGGGATGATCGCAATCTCGCGCTCTATTTCGTCTTTGCCGATCCCAAGGCGGCCAGAAAGCTCGCACGCGCCTCGGCGGCCCGACTCATGCGCCATGCGGGCACGCGGGCGCTGATCTACGTGTGGGGCGGCGATTACGAGAGCGGAACGGTTCTGGCGAGCCCTTACGGCGAAGGGCGCCTCAAGACGGTGATCCGGCGCCCCGCCGGCACCGGGCGCTTTCGCGAAACGGCGGATCTGCGCGCCGATTTCCGCCGCGCCTTCGGCACTGATCCGGGCGTTCTGGTGGGGGTTGCCGTCTCGGCGGACAGCGACGATACCGATGGCCGCATCGAGGCCTTCATCGAGGATCTGATGATCGAGTGAGCCGAAGCGGCCGGGCGGGCGGGCCGGCAGGAAAGGAAGGTGCGGGCTGCGGCCTGCCGCCTCAGCGCAGTTCCTTTTCCAGCGCCCGCGCGAGCTTGCGCACCGCGCCCTTGATCGCCGCCTTCACATCGCCCGCGTGATGCTTCACCCCCACGGGCCGGCGCCCGCGCGGATGCGCCTCCATCGAGCAGCGCTTGTCATCGGGGCCAGCCTTCGGGCCGTTCTCGTCGGCCACCCAGATTTCCACCCGCGTCAGCTTTTCCACCTTGCCGTGCAGCGCCTTGCGCAGCTCCTCTTCGGCAAAGGCCTGAACGCCGTCGATGCCCTTCAATACGTCGTCATTGTGAAGAATGACCTGCATGCCGTTTTCCTTTGTATAAGCATTGGTTGCCAAACAGCTATGTGGTGGCCGCCCCGGTTGCAAGAGGCACGCGCGCATGGCTCCGCCCTGCCCTTGAAATCCGACGAAAAGAATGAATTTGCAGATTCGGAATTTTCGGGTAAGGTTCTATCCATAAAAATTATCGAAGAGTTTAAAGAAGCCTTTGTAAACATCGGGTTTGGGAAACGGTTCCGATATTGCTGCCTGGAGATTCACGCACCTAACGGAAATGACAATGGCGCCCCCTCGTTTTTCGGCGGGGGCATCGGAATTTGAACCGGACCTTCTTGAAGAGTAAAATTTTACCGGCTTCTCCTGATTGTTATTGGGAGTGCGTTGATGAAGAAGATTTGCATAACGGGTGGCGCGGGGTTCATTGCCTCGCATGTTACCGAACACCTCTGCCACAAATATCCCACCGCCGAGATCATCGTCATCGATTCGATGAGCTACGCGGCGCGGCAGGAATATCTCGCGCCTCTGATCGCCTCCGGGCAGGTGCGTCTCGTGGAGGTTTCGATCTGTGAAAGGAGCGTGGTGCGCGAATTGCTGCGCAATACGGATCTGGTGGTCCATGCGGCGGCGGAATCGCATGTGGACAACTCCTACAAGGATGTCCGCCCCTTCATCGAAAGCAATATCCTGGGCACCATCTGCCTGCTTCAGACGGCGGAGGAAAACGGCACCGGCCTGTTCTTCCATGTGAGCACGGATGAGGTCTATGGCGAATCCTCAGAGCGCGATTTTTCCGAAAACGACAGGATGAACCCCACCAATCCTTATGCCGCTTCCAAGGCCAGTGCGGAGATGTTCGTTCACTGCTTCGCCAAATCCTATGGCCTGCCGATCCGCATAACCCGCGCCAACAACATATACGGCACAAGGCAATATCCCGAAAAGCTGATCCCCAAGCTGATATGCGATATCCTGCGCGGCCGGAAATTCGAGGTGCACGGCAACGGCAGCGCCATCCGCTCCTTCCTGCATGTCTCCGATTTCTGCGAAGCGGTGACGACCATTGTCGAGAAGGGCGAGAACGGCGGGATATACAATGTTCCGGCGCTGCGGGATTACTCGGTGATGGATGTGATCAGGCTGCTGACCCGGGCAATGCAGGTGCCGCTCCGAGAGGTCATCGAATACGGCCCTGACCGCCCCTTCAATGACAGCCGCTACGGCGTGACCGGCGACAGGCTGGTCGCCCTCGGCTGGCGGCCTCGCCGGACGCTGGAGGAGGATCTGGATGAAATCATCGCCTGGTATCGCGAGAATCTCGGCCTCTACTACCAGGAACATGCCCCCATCACGACCTGCAGCAATTGCGAGGGATTGCTCCGGCTCGGCAGCAGGCGGGCCGGCGGGCGCGCGCCGCGGGCGCCCGTGCTCACGCCGGGCGAATGAATGGAGTGCGGACAATGCCTTGCGCAAGCCTCTCCGAACGTGCCATCGCCAGCCCGAGAGGCGCGAGAGAAAGCGTGATCTCGCGCCCGATCACACCGTTGCGCAGGCCCGCAAAGCGGCCGAGGGCAAGGTTGGCAACCTCCTCAGCCCCGCCCCCGGCAATGCGATTGCGAAACGGCAGGCAGGTCACGCCGATCTCAAGGCCGGCGGATCGGGCCGCCTCCACCACCGCGGGGCTGAAATTGCCGTTCGGATACGCGATGGAAGCGGGCGCCCTTCCGGTGATGCGGGCAAGCGCCTTGCTGCATGCAGCGATTTCGCGCCGCGCCGCCTCATTATCAATACGGGTAAGGATGCTGTGCGCATGGGTGTGATTGCCGATTTCGATCAGGGGCTCGCGCGCCAGCCGCGCCAGCTCTTCGGGGTGCATCGGGCGATCGATCTCGCCCACCGGGCGAAGCGCCCCTTCGCCGAACATCGCGATCAGGCGCGCCCGGATCTGCGCTGGCGCCAGCGCCTTCATGGCCTCGCGTTCACGCGCCAGATCCCCGGGCGCCCGGCCCCGGCGCATCCCCTCGCGATAAAGAACATCCCACCAGTAGGCCTCGCCGCTCATCACATGGCCGGTGGCCACGAAGATCGTGGCCGGCACACCGTGGCGACGCAGGAGCGGCAGGAGGGCGAGGTTGTTGGCGTAGCCATCGTCGAAGGTCAGCCAGGCCATGGGGCCGCGCCGCTCTCCCGCCGCGATCTCGTGCCCGGTCACGAAACGCAGCCCGCGCCGCTTCAGCGCCACGATCACGCTTTCGATATCGGCGAGCGTGACGGGCTGATAGGGATCGATCAGATTTTCCCCGAGCGCCTCCAGCCCCGGCAGCACGCTGTGAAACGCATAGATCACCAGATCCCGCCTGCCAAGGCGTGCGCCGGGAAGCGCCCCGGCGAGGGCCATGTCAATCGCCTTAACGAATTTGCCGCGCATGTTCGGCCTCAATGCAAAAACATGCCGGACTGGTGCCCCAGGGGCATCGCTCTTGTCAATTCTTTCCGTGTCTTTCCGTGCTTCGGCATGATTTCAGTAGGAGTGGACAAATGCCTGAAACGGCCCTTGTGACAATCGTCATTCCCACCTACAACGCGGCGCGATGGCTGGGCGAGGCCGTGGAAAGCGCCCTGGCCCAGACCCATGACAATCTCGAGATCCTGGTGCTCGACAACGGCTCGACCGACAACACCCCCGAGATCATGCGCGCCCATGGCGATCCGCGCCTCACCTATGACCGGATCGAAGAGAACATCGGCTTCGCCGGCAACGTGACGCGCGGCATCCGCGCGGCAACGGGCGATTACTTCATGGTGCTCGGTGCCGATGACATCCTTGAGCCCGGCTTCGTGGCGGCCGCCCTGGCACGGCTCGAGGCCGCGCCGGGGGCAGAGATGCTGCACGGGGGCGCCATCTGGATAGATGACGACGGCAAGCCGATCGGCGCCTTCAACGGCAACTGGCCGGCAAGTAGCAGCGGGGATGACGCCTTCATCCGCGCCTTCACGGAAGGCTTCTGCTATTCCTGCGTCATCTCCCGCACCGCCCCCGTCAAGGCGCTCGGCGCGATGGACGAAGGCTGGGGCATGATCTCCGACAGCTGGCTTTTCCTCAGGCTCTGCCTGCTTGGCGATGTCCTCTTTCTGGAGGAGCCGCTGGTGCGCTACCGGGTGCGCGAAACCAGCCTTTCCTTCCGCCTCTACGCGGATGGCAGCATGTTTGACGATCACCTGGCGGGGCTGGAAGAGGCCTTCTCCTGGCCCGAGGCGGCCCATCTCCGCCCCCGCATCCGCGAGGCGCGCCGGGCCATCGCCCGCCAGGCCTTCGATACCCTGCACATGACCCGGCTCGGCGCCGGGCTTTCCGGCACCCTGCGCAAGGCCGCCATGGTCGCCCGTGCCGAGCCGGGCATCCTGCTTAGCCCGGGGGCCTGGATGCGCTTCATCTTCGCCAGCCTGCCCCCGCCCCTGATCAACACCCTGCGCACCCTGCGGCGCAAACGCAGGAAGCTCGCCCTCGCCGCAAGGAACGTCCGGCCTTGAGCGCCGGAGCGGGAAAGCTCCTGTGGCGCACCGGCCTCGTCACGGCGGGCCGGATTGGCCTGCTGGCGCTCTGGTTCGTCGCCATCACCCTCTTCTACCGCCAGCTCGGCCACAGCCCCGACGGGCTCGCGCAGGCCGGGGTGCTGGCCTTCGCGCTGGCCGCGATCAAGATGTTCACCATCGCGCTCGGCGATCCGCTGGACATGGACGTGGTGCGCCGCGTGCCGCCCATCCTGAGGAAAGCCCCCGGCGAGGCCCTCGTCATCTGG
>JALVEX010000249.1 GCA_027030435.1 Paracoccaceae bacterium | reverse complement strand
TCGATCCCTCATCATTGGTCCGAAAATATCCCCGCCGGAGGCATCCTGCGGTCATCATCCGTCTATCCGTTTGGCATAGCCGCGCGGGGTGAACATCCGCGGCCCCTCCCCAAGCCCGGCCAGCCGGCTCTTTGAAGAGCCCACCAGAACCACCGTCAGCATGTCCACCTCGTCCACCTCCAGATCGGCGAGGCGGCGGTAATGCAGGCGCTCCTCGGGGCGGCCGAGATTGCTGGCCAGCAGCACCGGCGTATCGGCGCGGCGGTGCCCCAGCAGGATATCGCGCGCTTCTGCCAGCAGCGTGCGCCTGCGTTTCGAAACCGGATTGTAGAAGGCAATCACGAAATCGCCTTCGGCAGCCGCATGGAGGCGCTTGACGATATCCTCGCGCGGGGTCAGCAGATCGCTCAGAGATATGGCGCAGAAATCGTGCCCGAGCGGCGCTCCGGCGCGCGCGGCCGCCGCCTGAAGGGCGGAAATGCCAGGGGCCGAGATCACCTCGGTGCGCCGCGCCGCGCCGCTCACCCCGCCCTCATTGGGTGCGCGATCAAGCAGTTCGAACACCAGCGCGCCCATCGCATAGATCCCCGCATCGCCCGAACAGACAAGCGCGATGTTGTGCCCCTTGCCCGCCTTCTCCAGCGCATATCTGCAGCGCGCCTCCTCGCCGCCCAGCGGGAAATCCCGGCGCGGCTTGCCGGCGGCGAGCGGCCCCAGGAGATCGATGTAGAGTCCGTAGCCCACCAGCTCGTCGGCCTCGGCAATGAGCCGGCTCGCCTCCGGCGTGCGCCATGCGGCCTGCCCGGGGCCGATGCCCACCAGCGAAAGCCGCCCGCGCGCGCGCCCGGCGTGGGCGGTGATCGGCGCGGGCGCACGGGCAAGCGCCGCCGTGCAATTGGCGCTCTTGTGCTTTTCCACCACCAGTGCGCCTTCCGGCCCCACCGCCGCCAGCGCCGCGCCTTCGGCGACACCGGGGCAGCCGACTTCGGCGCGCACGATCTCGGATGGATTGGCGAGGCGCGCCTCCTGTCGCGCCAGTTCCTCCGCGCCAAACAGCCTGAGCGGCACGCCAAGGCGGCGCGCCAGTTCGTTCATCGCCGGCTCGTCGGCCTTCAGATCGAGCGTGTTGACGCTCGCCACCGCCCCCGGCGCAACACCGGCTTCGTCAAGCACGGCCCGGACCAGTTCCTGAAGTTCCGCCGGATCCGCATCGCGCGCGCACCCAACCCCAAGGGCAAACCGCTGCGGATGATAGACAAGCCTTGCCTCGCTTCCCGCCACAGGCGCCGTGGCAACATGGATTTCCACCATGCCGCCGGGATCCTCGGGCAGATCGAAAAGCCGCTCTCCCACCTGCCGCACGCCAGCACCCGAAAGCAGGGCCGCCATAACGGGCTTTGCGTCTTCAGGGTTGGCCAGGCGGTAGCCGGCGGGCGGCTCGTCAAGCGCCACGCCAAGCGCCACGTCGCCCGCGGTGGTGACGGCCGCCTTGCCATCCAATGCTTCTGCCGCGCGCCGCGCCAGCCGGTTCGCGCCCCGGTGCCCCCCCAGAAGCGGCACCACCACCGCGCCATCATCGGAAACGGAGACGAGCGGCGGCTCGCGGCGCTTGTCCGAAAGCAGCGGTGCCACGGCACGGATCAGGATTGCGCTCGCGCATACCCCGATCACCGGCACGCCGGCGGCGAAAAGTTCGCGCACATGCTCAAGCGCATTGGCAAAGAAGGCATCGGCCCGCGCCACCCGCCCTGCGCGCCCATGCACTCTTGCGCCAAGAGCCGCAGCCAGTATCTGCGCCACCTCCTCGCCCGCGCGCGAAAGACAGATGACAACCGGATCTAGAGCCACGGATCGCCCCCCTTCACCAAAAGGATCATCGAGAAATAGGGCGCTGGATCGGGGGCCTGCACCAGCGCAAGCACGCGCTCATCGGGCAGGCTCGCGCGCTCCACGTAAACGGCGCGCTCCAGAAGCCCCAGATCGTCAAACACTTTCCGGATCTTGCCCATGTGCCGGCCCACCTTCATGATCGCCACGCTCTCCGCCCCCTCGATGCGGTTTCGCAATTCCCTTTCGGGCAGGGGCCCCGGCAGGATGGTGACACGCTCGTTGCGCGCCGCGAGCGGCAGCCCCGCCGCCGCCGCGCAGGCGGTGATGCTCGTCACCCCCGGCACGATCTCGCAGGCGAAACGGCCCGAAAGCCGCGCGTGAAGATACATGAAGGAGCCATAGAAAAAGGCATCCCCCTCGCACAGCACCGCCACATCGTGCCCCGCTTCAAGCTCGGCCGCGATCAGGGCGGCATTGGCGTCATAGGCGGCCTGGGCCGGGGCGCGTTCGGCGGTCATCGGAATCTCCATGCGGATTTCCCTTGTGCCGGGCGCGATCAGATCGGCAGCGATGGTGCGCGCGAAACTCTTCTCGCCCGGCAGCGCCGGGTAGGCAATTACCGGCGCGGCGGCCACCAGGCGCGCGGCGCGGCGCGTGATCAGATCGGGATCGCCGGGCCCGAGGCTTATGCCGTAAAGCGTGCCGCTCATCGCTTCACAAGGCTCCATTGCACCACCGGGCGCAGGGGCTTCCAGCCGCTCATCCGCCCCAGAGGCTCGAGCCGGCTTGCTTCGATCTTCACCAGTTCGCCCTTATGTTCACGATAAAGGGCGACGAGCGCGGCTTCGCTCTCTATCGTGACCGCATTGGCCACCAGCCGTCCCAGCGGGCGCAGCGCCTGCCAGCAGGCGGCG
>JALVEX010000248.1 GCA_027030435.1 Paracoccaceae bacterium | reverse complement strand
CGTCAGCCGCTTCGATCCGCTCGATCAGCCGCACGCCTTCGGGGCGCGCGGTGCTGCGCGTCACCAGCCCCGGGGTGGTGGAGCGGAAACGGCGGCGGGTGGCGATCCCGGGCGAGCGCTCCGTTTTCGGGGCTTCCCTGGGTCGCGCAAGACGCGGCGTGTGATCGAAGCCTGCGAGCATTTCCTCCGCCGCGCCGTAATGCGCCCGGATATCGCTTTCGCGAAGCTCCATCATGTCACCCGTGATGCTCACATTTCTTTCCTTCTTCTTGCTTCGATACCCTCTGCCCGGCGCCTAGCGATAGCTCACAACCGTCCCTCCGGGGCTTACCACGAACTTGCGCAAGGCCCGGAAACCGGGCGGATCCAGCTCGTCCAGCACCTGAAAGGGCTTTTGCGGCAGGATCAGCGCGCGCTCGATGCGGGTTGCGCCGCTGTCCGATCCTTCGGCAGAGAAGGGATCCAGCGCAAAGATCTCCCGCTCCACGGTGGAAAACCAGCCCGTGCGCTCCTCCTTCACCCGCTCGCTTTCAAGCGTTTCAACCGTCCAGGCCAGGGCCCAATCCTCGCCCGCCCCCCCTCGCGCCTGCTCCAGCACCTCGCTGAGCGGGCCGCTCTGGCGGGTGAAGGCGGAGGAATACATCGGCCCCACATGAAAGCGGCGCAGGCGCTTGGGGTGGAGATCGGCGAAATCCTCGTCAAACCCCCTGGCGATGGTCAGAAGCTTCAGCGCATTCACCGATTGCGCCATCAGATGCGCCTGCACCTCGGGCCAGCGGCGTTCGTCCTTCGTGAGCGCCTCGCGGCCCGTATCCTCGACATCCATCAGATAGATCGCCGGGAGATTAATCTGACTGTCATAAACGGCCCAATGCAGCATATAGCGCCGCCTGTCCCCATCCCCCACATTGCCCAGCCAGATGGCGACTGGATCGTTTCGCGCCCAGAACAGTTCGCCCCCCGCAAGGGCTTGGTAATAAAGCCGCTGGGCCATCGCATATTGCAGCTTCACCGGCACCCGCAATTCGCCCAGGATCTCGCGGATCATCGCCTCGCGCAGTTCATCCCCGCCGGGCATGTTGCGCAGGTGGCGTTCGGCCTGCTGGGCATCGTTGGCCATGGTCAGGATCTCCTGAAACACGGGAAACCCGCTCTCGACCCGATCTATGGTCAGCCCGCTGCCACCGCCCCCGGCCCGGTGGCGGGCAAACATGTATTTGTGGGAGAGCGCGGCGAAGGTCCTGGCCAGCGCACGCATGTAGCCCGCAAGGATCGCCACATCGCCCCGCGCAAGACGCCCTTCGCGCTCCATCATCCCCGCGACGCGATCGAGATGGTCGAGGATGCGCCCGAACTTTGCGAAATAGCGCCCTGTCAGCGCTCCATCTGCGATTTCGGCGTGATCCTTGGTGAGATCGGTATCTGCCATCAGGAACCGTAGAGATTCTTGTCGTGCTTCTCGACAATCTCGGCAAAGCGGCGGGCGAAGCGTTCATCGGCCTTCGCCTTCTGTTCCAGCACCTTGCGGGCGAATATCATCTGATCCTCATGGGCCTCCATCATGTCGGCCATGCGCTGGTTGGTGGCGGTGCCGATCGCGGCCATGGCGGCCTGGGCCTCCTTGTCGGTTTCCACGCCGATCTCGTTGATCCGGTGCGCCACATCCTGCTGCTGCGCCGTTTTCAGAGATTTGGTCAGCGCGTCATAGAGCACCACGCGCTGGCGGGTATCCGTCTGCAGCTTGTTGATCAGCACCATCTGGGTCGCGGCCTGGTTCTGCAGGCTGTCCACCCATGTCTTGCCCTTCTCGATATAGCGCTCGAGCGTCTGGCTCTTGGCGAGCTTCACCTGTTCCTGCTGCACCATCTCATTGTATTTCGCATTGAGCTCGGCAAGCTCGGTTTCGAGCTGGGTGCGCTTTGCCGCATCCTGCTCGACGCTGATCCTGTTCTCGAGATCGATGATCTTCGGATCAAGCGCCTGAATCTCGGCGCGCAGGCTTTCAAGCTCGGCCACCACCGCCTCGCGCTCATCCAGCGTATCGGCGAGATTGGCGCTTACCTTTTCCTTCTGCTCGTTGAGCACCGCAAGCTGGCCTTCGAGAAGCTTCACGATCACGTCGGATTTCGAGATCAGATCCTGCAGCTTGTCATCCACGCTGGCGGCGCGGATACGCTCGGCGCGCATGGATTCGGCCTTGGCCTTCGAGAAGATACCGACAAAGCTCTCCCAGCCCGTCTTGTCGCGCATCTCGTTGAATTCGCGCGAAAATCCGGCGGTGACGTCATCAAGACCCATGATCAGTTCGGCGATATTGGCATTCATCGCCTCGGTATGGGCATGCACGTCCTCAAGCGTGGCATTTTCGATATCGAGTTCGATCTCCTCCCCCGCCTTCAGTTTCTCGCGCACCCTGTCGATGCGCGATGTAATTTCGGAGATCTTGCTCTGCGCCTGCGCAACCTGCTTCTTCGAAGCCTCGATCTGAGCGTCAAAATCGGCCATATTTCCTCCTCGTCATCATACGGATGGCCTTCATATGGGCAATGTTAAGCCGCCTTACATCGCCTGGCCTGCAAATCGCTGCAACTGTTGCGTTGCGGCATCAGTAACGGAGTCATAAGCTGATTACATGAATGAAGCCCGTGAAAAAAGCCTGCGCGCCGAAATTGCCGCCCGAAGGGAGGATCTGATCGCGCTGACGCAGGATCTGATCCGCATCCCGACGCTCAATCCGCCGGGGCTGAACTATCGCGAAATCTGCGCGTTTCTCGCCGCCCGGCTGGAAGCTTCGGGCTTTGCGGTGGAACTGATCCGCGCCGAGGGCGCACCGGGCGACAGCGAAGAACATCCGCGCTGGAACATGATCGCGCGGCGCGAGGGGGCGCGCGCGGGCGAGTGCGTCCATTTCAACAGCCATCACGATGTGGTCGAGGTCGGCCAGGGGTGGCGCCGTGATCCCTTCGCCGCCGTCCTCGAGGGCGATCGCATCTATGGCCGCGGCGCATGCGACATGAAAGGCGGACTCGCCACCTCCATCATCGCCGCCGAGGCCTTCATTGCAGTGCATCCCGATTTCGCCGGTGCAATCGAGATCTCCGCCACCGCAGACGAGGAAACCGGCGGCTATGGCGGCGTTGCCCATTTGGCGGAAAAAGGATTTTTCAGCCCCGATCGGGTGCAACATGTGATCATCCCCGAACCGCTCAACAAGGATCGCATCTGCCTCGGCCATCGCGGTGTCTGGTGGGCCGAGATCGAAACGAAGGGCCGCATCGCCCACGGCTCCATGCCCTTCCTCGGCGACAGCGCCATTCGCCACATGGGCGCGGTGCTGGCGGAGATGGAGGAATATCTCTTCCCGCTTCTCGAAGGGCGCAGCACCGAAATGCCCGTGGTGCCCGAGGGCGCGCGCCACTCCACGCTCAACATCAACTCCATCCACGGTGGCGAGCCCGAGCAGTGTGAAGGCTACACCGGCCTGCCGGCGCCTTGCGTGCCCGATCGCTGCCGCATCGTGATTGATCGCCGTTTCCTGATCGAGGAGAGCCTTGAAGAGGTGAAGGCCGAGATTGCCGCCATGCTGGAGCGGATAAAGGCCCGCCGCCCGAATTTCTCTTATGAAATCCGCGACATGATGGAGGTCGCCCCTTCGATGACGGATCGCCGCGCCCCCGTCGTCACGACCGTGGCCGAGGCGATCGAAGCGGTGCTCATGAAACGCCCCGAGTATGTTGTCTCGCCGGGCACCTACGATCAGAAACATATCGATCGGATCGGCCGGCTGAAAAACTGCATCGCCTATGGCCCCGGAATCCTCGATCTGGCCCATCAGCCCGATGAATGGATTTCGGTGCAGGACATGTGCGACAGCGCCCTTGTGATGGCGCTCACACTGGAAAAGCTTCTCTGCCGCGCCTGATCCTCGTCTCGGACAAACAAGCCGTGCAGGGGGCTCCGGGCCGTGGCATGCGGGAAGCGAAACGAATGGCGGATCTCATACGGGCACCGGTGGCCCCATGGCATCGGCGCTTTACGCCTCAGCTTGCGGAACCCCGCTCCCGATTTTCGGCATTTCCGGCCCCTGCCGCAGCTAGCGCCCTTTCCTCGCGCGCGATCGACCATTCGATCAGCTTACGCCAGATCCTTTCGGCAAGGGCGGGATCGAGCCCGTTGCGCTCGGCTTCGCGGCGCACATTGGCCAGCACCTCCGCGATGCGCGCGTCTATTCGGGCGGGCATCCCCTCGCCCCGTTTCAGCTCGGCGGCACGATCGATGAGGCGCGCGCGCCGCGCAAGAAGCGCCACCACCTCGCGATCAAGCGCATCGATCTCGCTGCGCAGATCGGCCATGCTCATGATCTCTTCCGGCCTCTTCATCGCCTGCCTCCCGCATCTTTCCCGGCTTTGCTTCTGCGCCGGAAGCCGGCCGGGATCAAGAGCCATACGGCGTCAGAAAAGCCCTTCGATCTCGCCCGCCTCGTTGAGGCGGATATTTTCGGCCGCCGGATGGCGGGGCAGGCCCGGCATCGTCATGATCTCGCCGCAGACAACCACGACAAAGCCCGCCCCCGCCGAAAGCCGCACCTCGCGGATCGGGATCTCGAAGCCGGTGGGCGCGCCGCGCAGGGCGGGATCGGTGGAAAAGCTGTATTGGGTCTTGGCCATGCAGACGGGCAGATTGCCATATCCCGCCTCTTCCCAGGCCCTGAGCTGATCGCGGATCTTCCTGTCGGCCACCACGCCATCGGCGCGGTAGATGCGCTTCGCGATGGTTTCGATCTTCTCGAAGAGCGGCATGTCATCGGGATAAAGGGGGGCGAAATCGCTTTCGCCGCTCTCGGTGATCTCCGCCACCCGGCGCGCCAGATCCTCCGCCCCCGCGCCGCCAAGCTCCCAGTGGCGCGAAAGGATCGCTTCGGAGCCCTTCCCGCGGGCATAATCCATGATCGCCTGCACCTCGGCCTCGGTATCGGTGACGAAATGATTGATCGCCACCACCACCGGCACGCCGAACAGGCGCAGATTCTCGATGTGACGGCCGAGATTGGCACAGCCCTTGCGCACCGCTTCCACGTCTTCGCGGCCGAGATCCTCCTTCGCCACGCCGCCGTTCATCTTCATTGCACGCACGGTGGCCACCAGCACCACCGCATCAGGGGCAAAGCCCGCCTTGCGGCAAACGATATCCATGAATTTCTCGCCCCCCAGATCGGCGCCGAAGCCGGCTTCCGTCACCACGAAATCGGCGAGCTTCAGCGCCGTGCGGGTGGCAATCACGCTGTTGCAGCCATGAGCGATATTCGCAAACGGGCCGCCGTGGACGAAGGCGGGATTGTTTTCCAGCGTCTGCACGAGATTGGGCTGCATGGCATCCTTCAGAAGCACCGTCATCGCGCCATCGGCCTTGAGATCGCGGGCGCGGATCGGCTGGCGATCGCGGGTATAGGCAACGATGATGCGCCCGAGGCGCTCTTCGAGATCCTCGAGATCGTCGGCAAGGCAGAGGATCGCCATGACCTCGCTGGCCACCGTGATGTCAAACCCCGTCTGGCGCGGGAAGCCGTTGGCCACGCCGCCAAGCGAGGTGACGATATCGCGCAGCGCGCGGTCGTTCATGTCGAGCACCCGCTTCCAGCTGACGCGGCGGGCATCGATGCCGAGCGCATTGCCCCAGTAGATGTGATTGTCGATCATCGCGCTCAGCAGGTTGTGGGCGCTGGTGATGGCGTGGAAATCACCGGTGAAGTGGAGGTTCATGTCTTCCATCGGCACCACCTGCGCGCGCCCGCCACCGGCCGCGCCGCCCTTCATGCCGAAACAGGGGCCGAGCGAAGCCTCGCGGATGCACAGGGCGGCATTCCTGCCGATGCGGTTCAGCCCGTCGGTGAGGCCGACGGTGGTGGTTGTCTTGCCCTCGCCCGCCGGGGTGGGATTGACGGCGGTAACGAGAATGAGCTTGCCATCCTCGCGCTCCGAAAGCCCCTTGATGAACGCCTGGCTCACCTTGGCCTTGTCATGGCCATAGGGCACGAGGTGCTCGGGGCCGATGCCAAGGCGCGCGCCGATCTCCTGGATCGGTTTCTTGCGCGCCTCGCGGGCGATCTCGATATCGGATTTGAAGCTCATCTCTGTTTCCCCTGTCAGATGCAGCCCACCACGGGCCTCGGCCGGGTGCGACATTTCTGCCCAATGGTGTAGCCCCGGACAATCCGTGCCGGAAAGCCATTTCCGACACCCCGGCAGGCGAAATCGCCCCCAGGCCGGGAGAGATGCCGTCAGCTTTCCGGCGCCCAGGGCCTTTGCGCGGGAATATGGAGACGCATCGCATCGCCGAGGGAAAGCCGCCCCTCGCGCTCGACCGTGGCCGTCACCCCCCGGCGCCCCTTCGCGGCCCGCCTGAAGGCCCGCCCCCTGCCGGGAAACAGCGCCTCGATCTCGCGCCCGGGCCATTGGCAGGGATGGTTTTCCATGTCCACGCACAGGGTGGCGCCCGATGGCCCCTGCAGGCGCGATGAGGGCGGGATATGGGTGAAATCGGGCAGTCCTCGCACCACGATATTTGCCCCCAGAAGCCCAGGCGGCAGGGATTCGAGCCCCATGTCGGCAGCGATCGCATCCAGTTCTTCCTGCGAAACGATGCTGATCTGGCGGGTGTTGCGAATGGGCGTTCCTCTTGGATGCTGCTGCACCACACGCGAGCAGGAGGGGCGCAGGAGCCCCGCATGGCGCGCGCCCTCAAGCCCTTCAAACAACAGCGAAAGCTCGCTCACCGCGTGGCTCTTGAGGCTTTCGGAGCCCTCCCGGCAGATCCCGAGCCACATCACTTCGCATCTGTATTCGGTGGGCATGAGAGCGGGCATGCGCATCAGCTCCTGAATGGAAGACATCAGCTCCTTACGGGAAGAATCGCCCGCATGAAAAAGCGAAAGCCCCGGCAGCGCAACACGCAACCGGGGCCCTGCCGTTTTTTCAGCAGGTTCCGGATCAGGCGGAAGGCTCGGGCTCGGGCTCGATACCACCTTCACCGCCGGGCTTGCGGCGCGGCTTCGTCTTGGGAATGGCGGTGATCGAAGCGGCATTGCCAGCATCTTCCTCGCCGTCGTCATCCTCGCCGCGGTTGAGCGGCTCGCCCTTGATCACCTTCATGATCTCGGCGCCGGTGAGGGTCTCGTATTCAAGGAGCCCCTCGGCAAGGCGTTTGTGCTCCTCGGCCTTCTCCGTGAGGATCCGGCGGGCGGTTTCATAGCCTTCGTCCACCAGCCGGCGCACCTCTGCATCGATCATCTTCTGGGTTTCGGGCGAGATCTGCACGCCCTGGCTGAAGCTGCCGAGGAAGCTTTGTTCCTCATTGGCGTAATCGATGTTGCCCAGCTTGTCCGACATGCCGAACTGCGTGACCATCGCCCGCGCGATGCGGGTGGCCTGCTTGATGTCGGAAGAAGCGCCGGAGGTGACATTCTCCGGGCCGAATGTCAGCTCCTCGGCGACCTTGCCGCCCATGGCCATGGCAATCATGGATTCGTACTTGGCGCGCGTCACGCTCAGCTGATCGCGCTCGGGCAGGCTCATGACCAGGCCAAGCGCGCGCCCGCGGGGGATGATCGTGGCCTTGTGGATCGGATCGTGCTGGGGCACGTTCATCCCCACGATCGCATGGCCTGCCTCGTGATAGGCGGTGAGCTTCTTCTCGTCCTCGCTCATCACCATCGAGCGGCGCTCGGGGCCCATCATCACCTTGTCCTTCGCCATCTCGAAATCTTCCATGGTGACGAAACGCCGCCCCACCCGCGCCGCCATCAGCGCGGCCTCGTTCACGAGGTTGGCAAGATCGGCGCCGGAAAAGCCCGGCGTGCCGCGGGCGATGATGCGCAGATCCACATCCGGCCCGAGCGGAACTTTCCGCGCATGCACCTGAAGGATCTTTTCGCGGCCCTTGATATCGGGGTTGGGCACCTGGATCTGGCGATCGAAGCGGCCCGGGCGCAGCAGCGCGGGATCGAGCACATCGGGGCGGTTGGTGGCGGCGATGATGATGATGCCTTCGTTGGATTCGAAGCCGTCCATCTCCACCAGAAGCTGGTTCAGCGTCTGTTCGCGCTCGTCATTGCCGCCGCCATAGCCGGCGCCGCGAGAGCGGCCCACGGCATCGATCTCGTCGATGAAGACGATGCAGGGCGCGTTCTTCTTGGCCTGTTCGAACATGTCGCGCACGCGGCTCGCGCCGACGCCCACGAACATCTCCACGAAATCCGAGCCCGAGATGGTGAAGAAGGGCACGCCCGCCTCGCCGGCAATGGCGCGCGCCAGCAGCGTCTTGCCGGTGCCCGGCGGGCCGACGAGCAGCGCGCCCTTGGGGATCTTGCCGCCAAGGCGCGAGAATTTCTGCGGGTTGCGCAGGAATTCGACGATCTCCTCGAGCTCTTCCTTGGCTTCGTCGATCCCGGCCACGTCATCGAAGGTGACGCGCCCGTGCTTCTCCGTCAGCAGCTTGGCCTTGGATTTGCCAAAGCCCATGGCGCCGCCCTTGCCCCCGCCCTGCATGCGATTCATCATGAAGAACCAGAAGCCGATGATGAGCGCCACCGGCAGCAGCATCGAAAGCAGCGCCAGCAGGCCCGATTCCTCCTGCGGCGTGGCCTCCACCTTCACATCCTTCTCGAGCAGAAGCTTCGTCACCTCCGCATCTTCGGGGCGGATGGTGGCAAAGCTCTGGCCATCCCGCGTGCGATAGATCACCCGCTCGCCATCGATGGTGACGGTTGCCACCTTGCCATCCTCCACCGCCTTCACGAAATCGGAATAGCTGACGGGATGTGAGGACAGATTTGACGGGCCGCCGCTGAACAGGCTGAAGAGCGCCAGAATCAGTACGAAAAGGACCGCCCAGAAAGCGAAATTGCGTGCGTTGCCCAATGAAATTCTCCTCGATTTCGCGGCCTGCAGAGGAGTCGCCCAACCGCTCTGCCTAAAATAGGCATAATTCCGGCATCTTCAATGCGATAAAATGGTTGCGAAATAATGGCCGTCGCCATGAAGAAGCCGGGCCTGCCATCCACGGCCCTTCCCCGCCAGCGGCGCGGCGAGAAGTTCCCCCCCCTTCCAGACGGCGGGAGTGGCCAGGAGCGAGGCCCTAGGCAGCCCTGTTTCGCGCCAGTCCGGGCATTGCGCGAGCCCCTCTTCACCAAGCGCCATCACGGCCAAGGCGTTGTCCTGCGCGAGGTTTTCCGGGCCGGTAACGATCCAGCGCCTGTCCCAGGGCTGGCCGGGAATCCCCTTCAGCCCGATGACGGCCGCATGTTCGCGAAAGATGCGGATCTCCGCCCCTTCCCGGCGCATGAGCGCGCCATGCAGGCTGCGCGTGCGGCCCGCGTTCACATCCGCGAGAGCTTCGATCAGCGGCTGCAGGCGCGGGCGGTAATCGGCCGATGAAACCCAGCAGAGGCTGTGCGCCATGAGGCGCAGGCGGATTTCCTCGGGCAGGGCGGCAAGCCCTTCGGCGCCGATCAGCACATCGCCCGCCTGCAATCGCACGATCGCCCGCGCGGCTTCGTGCGTGTAGTGATCGAGCGCCGCACGCGCCCTTTGCATCCGCTCGGCCGTGGCGGCGATACCATCCTGGGAGATGCCGAGTTCGGCGAGAATTCCAAGCGCTTTTCGCACCCGGACGCGCTCGAAGCGGGTATCCTCATTGGAGGGATCCTCCGCCCAGGCGATGCCCCGCGCCCCGAGCCACTCGCGAAGCTCCGCGCGCCCGATCCGCAGAAGCGGGCGCAGCCAGGCGACCCCCCCGGCGCGGCTTGCCGGCTGCATGGCCGAAAGCCCGTCCACCCCCGAGCCGCGGGCAAGGCGCATGAGAAAGGTCTCGGCCTGATCGTCGCGCGTGTGCGCCAGCGCCACCGCCTCAAGCCCGTGATCGCGCGCCCACCCGGCAAGCAACATGCGCCGCGCCGCGCGCGCCTCGTGCTGAAGATTGCCCCGCCCCCTCCAGCCGCGCCATTCGAGAATGTCGTGCCCGATGCCGAGCCCGGCGCTTTCGCGCCCCACCATCGCGGCCTCTGCACCCGCTTGCGTGCGCAGCCCGTGATCCACCGTGGCGACCTTCAGCCGGATGCCGCGCGCGCGCGCCCAGGGCGCGCGC
>JALVEX010000247.1 GCA_027030435.1 Paracoccaceae bacterium | reverse complement strand
GGCGCAATCACGTGCTCTATGCCAACCTGCGCCCCGACAGGCGCGGGCGCACCGCGATCGGGCAGGCCTGATGGCGGAGGAAGGGGCCCTGAACCCGGCCGATGCGGCTTTCGAGGCGCGCCTGCGCGCGGCGCTGCCCGAGCGCTGTTTCCGTCCGCTCACGCCGGAATTCCTCGAGGAGCCGCGGGGGCGTTTTCACGGTGCGGGCGGGCTGCTGCTGGCGCCCGGAAGCGCCGAGGAGGTGGCCACCATCCTGCGCCATTCTACCGCGGCGCGCGTCGGGGTGGTGCCATACGGGGGCGGCACGGGGCTTGTCGGCGGGCAGGTGAAACCCGATCCGCCGGCGCCGGTGATCCTCTGGCTCGGGCGGATGCGCGCCCTGCGCGAAATCCGGCCGGAGGAAAACCTGCTGATCGCGCAATCCGGCTGCACGCTTCAGGAGGTGCAGGCGGCGGCGCATGAGGCGGGCCGGCTCTTTCCGCTTTCGCTCGCTTCGGGCGGCTCGGCCACGGTGGGGGGCGCGCTTTCCACCAATGCCGGCGGCGTCAACGTGCTGCGCTACGGCAATGCCCGCGCGCTCTGCCTCGGCATCGAGGCGGTGCTGCCCTCGGGCGAGATCTGGCACGGTCTGAAGCGGCTTTACAAGGATAACACCGGCTATGATCTGCGCGATCTGATGATCGGCGCGGAGGGCACGCTCGGCATCATCACCGCCGCCGTGCTGCGCCTCTTTCCCCGCCCCGAGGACGAAGCCGCGGCGCTTCTCGTGGTGCCTTCGCCGAAGGCGGCGCTCGATCTCCTGGCGCTGGCACGCGAGGTGGCGGGCGAGATGATTTCGGGCTTCGAGCTGATCTCCGGCCAGGGTCTGCGCTTCCTCGCCGAAACTATGCCCGATCTGCGCCAGCCCTTTCCCGCGCCGCCCGAATGGATGGTGCTCGTCGATCTCGGGGTTTCGGGCGGGCTTCGGGCCGCCGATCTTCTGGAGCGCCTGTTCGAGCGCGCCAGCGCGGCGGGGCTCGCGAGCGACGGGCTGATTTCGCAGTCGGAAAGCCAGCGAAGGGATTTCTGGCATCTGCGCGAAAGCCTCCCCGAGGGCAACCGGCGCACCGGCGCGATCGTATCCAACGATATCGCCCTGCCGCTCTCGGAGATACCCGGGTTCATCGCAGAGACAGGCGCCGAGATCCGCGCCCGCGGCCCCTTCCGCATCAATTGCTTCGGCCATCTGGGCGATGGCAATCTTCATTACAACATCTTCCCCGAGCCCGGCGCGCGGCGGGAAAAATACGATCACCTGCGCGGGGAGCTGAAGGATCTCGTGCAGGCCCGGGTGCTGGAACGTAGCGGCACCTTCAGTGCCGAGCACGGCATCGGCCGCCTCAAGGCCGCGGATCTGGCCCGCTTCGGGGATCCCGCGAAGCTCGCCGCCATGCGTGCGGTGAAGGCGGCGCTCGATCCTGAACGCATCATGAATCCGGGCGCCGTGCTGGCCGGGTGAGCCTGCCGGGGAAGCGTTTCCCAGCATCTTCCCCAAGTGATTCGCATCTGCTATGATGGGACAAACGAAAAAGAAGAACGGCGGGATGGGGGCATGAGCAGAACCGAAACGGGCTTTCGCGGCACGTTTGTCATCTCCTGGAATCAGACGGAGCTTCCGGGCCTCCCCGATGCCGGGCCGGATGATCTTCACACCGGCATGCTCTGGCGCTGGCGCGGAGAGGCGATGCGGCTTGACGGCCCGCCGGGCCTCCTGCTGCTCGGGGCCCGCAAGGGGCGGGGGAAAGCGCCGCGCCCGGCCCGCGGCGGCCCTTCATGGGCACGGGACAAGGAGGATCGGGCGGCAGAGGCGGCGGAAGATCCCTTCGGCCCGGGGGTTGTCCTGACGGACGGTCATAAACGCTACACCGCAACGCTGATCGAAACCGCCCGTGATACCGCACCTGACACCGCACCTGGCGGGGCGGCGGGGCGCAAGCCGCTCCTGATGTTCCTCGATCGGCTGCCGCCACGGGGGCGAGATCTTTGGATCGTGTCGATCAGAAGCGCCGGCCGGGAGGGGAAGGCCCCGGCATGTGCCCGCGCCACGGGGCAGGGGGTGATCTGCTTCACCCCCGGCACGCTCCTGCGCACGCCCGAAGGCGCACGCCCCGTCGAGGCCCTGCGCGAGGGCGATCTCGTGCTGACGCGCGATGACGGCCCGCAGGAGATCATCTGGCGCGCCAGCCGGCGCATGAGCGGCGCCCGCCTCTTTGCCCGGCCTGCCCTGCGCCCGGTGCGCATCCGCGCCGGCGCCCTTGGCGAGGAGGCGCCCGAGGGCGATCTCCTCGTGTCGCCTTCCCACCGGCTGCTGATCCGCGGCACCGCCGCGCGCAGGCTCTTCAATGAGCCCGAAGTGCTGGCGCGGGCGGGCGATCTCGTGAACGATCACAGCATCCTCATCGATCATCGCCTGCGCGAGGTGCGCTATGTCCACCTGATGTTCGAACGCCATCAGGTGCTCTGGGCCAACGGGATCGAGAGCGAAAGCTTCAACCCCGCCGAGGCCGACATGGAAACCATCAGCCCCGATGACCGCGCCCGCCTCCTCTCGGCCATCCCGGCGCTGGGCGAGAGCCCCGCGGCCTACGGCACCCCCGCCCGGCGCTGCATCGGGCCGCTTGAAGCCGAGATCCTGAAGGAAGATGGCGCGCTTTCTGCCGCCGGGCGCTGGCGCAGGTGTTGACACGCGCCCGCGCGCCTGTATAAGCAGCCCCGTT
>JALVEX010000246.1 GCA_027030435.1 Paracoccaceae bacterium | reverse complement strand
GCAAGGTCGCAGCGATCATGGATGCGGGCGAGCTTGTCACCGATGATATCGTGATCGGGCTGATCGAGGAGAAGCTGAAAAGCGGCGAGGGGCGGGGCTTCATCTTCGATGGTTTTCCCCGCACGCTCGCTCAGGCCGACGCGCTCGAGGATCTGCTTCAGCGCCACGGGCAGAAGCTCGATGCGGTGATCGAGCTTCGGGTGGACGATGATGCGCTGGTGAAGCGCATTTCCGGGCGCTACACCTGCGGCGATTGCGGCGAGGTCTATCACGACGAGACGAAGCCGAGCGCCGAGGCGGGCAAATGCGAAAAATGCGGCTCCACCAATCTCAAGCGCCGTGCCGATGACAATCCGGAAGCCCTCAAGACCCGCCTCATGGAATACTACAAGAAAACCTCGCCGCTGATCGGATACTATTACGCCAAGGGGCTTCTGCACCCGGTTGACGGGCTGGCGCCGATCGAGGATGTGGCGCATGAAATCGCCGAGATACTCGATCATATCGAGAGCCCTTGACGGAGGCCGGAAAACCCCCTAATTGGGCGTTTCTCGAAGAGAGAATCGAAAAACGGGAGCGTTGCCGATCGAGGCCGGGAGCGCTCCGGCAGCACATGAAATCAGCATAGGCCCGCAGGCATCATGCCTCCGGGCCCGCGTTGTGAAAAAAGGTTCTGGGGTTACGGAACCGCAACGAAAGGAAGAGAACACGTGGCACGTATCGCCGGCGTCAACATCCCGACCCACAAACCGGTCGCGATCGCCCTTACCTACATCACCGGCATTGGCCGGACATCGGCCAACAACATCTGCGAGGCAACGGGCATTGATCCGACCAAGCGCGTGAACGAGCTTCTGGACAACGAAGTTCTGAAGATCCGCGAGGAGATCGATTCCAATTATATCGTGGAAGGCGATCTGCGCCGTGAGGTCCAGATGAACATCAAGCGCCTGATGGATCTCGGCTGCTACCGCGGCCTGCGCCATCGCCGCAATCTCCCTGTGCGCGGCCAGCGCACCCACACCAACGCCCGTACGCGCAAAGGGCCCGCCCGCCCGATCGCCGGCAAGAAGAAATAAGGGAGATCTGATCGATGGCACGCGACAAGACCCGCACCAAGCGCAAGGCGCGCAAGAATATCGCATCGGGCATCGCCCATGTGAATTCTTCGTTCAACAATACCAAGATCCTGATCTCCGATGTGCAGGGCAATGCGATCGCATGGTCCTCTGCCGGCACGATGGGCTTCAAGGGCTCGCGCAAATCCACGCCCTATGCCGCGCAGCTCGCGGCCGAGGATGCCGGGCGCAAGGCCATGGAGCACGGGATGAAAACCCTCGAAGTGGAAGTGCAGGGGCCCGGTTCGGGGCGGGAAAGCGCCCTGCGCGCGCTCGCCGCGCTCGGCCTCACCATCACTTCGATCCGCGACGTCACGCCGATCCCGCACAATGGCTGCCGTCCGCCCAAGCGCCGCCGCGTTTGAGCAATTCATATCCGCGGGGCGTTCGCTTGGCGCGCGCCCTGCAATTTCTTTTTGATCCTCGGGCGTTTCCGGCTTTTCAGGACATGGGCCGGAAACAGGAATGGAGGCGAACCACATGATCCACAAGAACTGGCAGGAACTTATCAAGCCCACCCAGCTTGAAGTGAGCCCGGGCAAGGATCCCGCGCGCGAAGCAACGGTGGTGGCCGAGCCGCTCGAGCGGGGCTTCGGCCTCACGCTCGGCAATGCGCTGCGCCGCGTGCTGCTCTCGAGCCTCCAGGGCGCCGCGATCACCAGCGCCCAGATCGATAACGTGCTGCACGAGTTCTCCTCGATCGCAGGCGTTCGCGAGGATGTGACGGATATCGTGCTCAATCTCAAGGGCGTGGCGATCCGCATGGATGTGGAGGGCCCCAAGCGCCTTTCCATCGCCGCCAAGGGGCCGTGTGTCGTCACCGCCGGTGACATTTCCGAAAGCGCGGGCATCGAGATTCTCAACAAGGATCACGTGATCTGCCACGTGGACGAAGGCGCCGATCTCTTCATGGAGCTCACCGTCAACACCGGCAAGGGCTATGTGCCGGCTGACAAGAACCGCCCCGAGGATGCGCCGATCGGGCTGATTCCGATCGATGCGATCTATTCGCCGGTGCGCAAGGTTTCCTACAACGTGCAGCCCACGCGCGAGGGCCAGGTGCTCGATTACGACAAGCTCACCCTCAAGATCGAGACGGACGGCTCCGTGACCCCGGAAGATGCCGTGGCCTTCGCCGCGCGCATTCTTCAGGATCAGCTTTCGATCTTCGTCAATTTCGAAGAGCCCGAAGCCGCCGGCCGCCAGGAAGAGGACGACGGCCTCGAGTTCAACCCGCTTCTCTTGAAGAAGGTGGACGAGCTCGAGCTTTCGGTGCGCTCCGCCAACTGCCTGAAGAACGACAATATCGTCTATATCGGCGATCTCATCCAGAAGACGGAAGCCGAAATGCTGCGCACTCCGAACTTCGGCCGCAAGTCGCTCAACGAGATCAAGGAAGTGCTTTCCGGCATGGGCCTGCATCTCGGCATGGATGTGGAAGACTGGCCCCCCGAAAACATCGAGGAGCTGGCGAAGAAATACGAGGATCAGTTCTGATCGGAGCCGATCCGCGCACCCCGGGCATCCTGCCCCAAGGAGAGGGCCCCGCGCGCATGGGGCCCCGGACAAAGCAAAAGCTGAACGTGAAGGAATAGGAAAATGCGTCACCAGAAAGGCTACCGGAAGCTCAACCGGACCCACGAACACCGCAAGGC
>JALVEX010000245.1 GCA_027030435.1 Paracoccaceae bacterium | reverse complement strand
GCCGAGCCGGCGCAGCGGATCGCCGCCCGAGGGGTGCTCCACCTTGATCACCTCGGCGCCGAACTCCGCAAGAAGCGCCGCACAGCTCGGCCCGGCGATGAAGCTCGCCGCATCCAGAACCCGGATCCCCGAAAGCACCGCGCCGTCAGTTTCGCCCATGTTCCCTCATCACTGGTCCGCAAATATCCCCGCTGGCGCGGGGGCGGGGGCGGAAGAATGCCAGGCAGCCCCCGCATGGAACATTGCCCAAGGCGCCGCCTCAGCCGCCGAAGAGCGCGGCAAACCACTCCTGCCACAGCCCCGCGGCATAGAACATCAGCGACAGCACCAGCATGATCAGCCCGAGGCCGCGCTTGTCGCTCAGGGCAAACACGATCGGATCGTAATCCTGCCGGCCGAGATAGCCAAGCCGCACCATGCGGATGAGCCACCAGGCGATCGGAACGAGCGCCACCCACAGGAGCCAGCGTGTGGGGTAAAGCGTGCGCGCCTGATCGGTGAAGCTGTAGAGAAAGAAGATCACCAGCGCGGCGGCGATGCCGATCCCGGCCATGTTCAGCAGATCATCGCGATCCGCCCGCCCGTAGCCCCGCCCCGGCAGGCGCGCGTCATCCTTCGCGAGCGCCAGCTCCGTCATCCGCTTCACCGCGCCGAGGGTGAAGAACACCGGGAAGATGAAGATCAGCATGAAGACGGAAGCATCCACCCTGCTCGCCGCCGCGCCGGCCACCACGCGCAGGGTGTAAAGCGTGGCCAGAACGGCAATATCCACCCAGCGCATGCGCTTCAGTTTCAGCGAATAGGCGAGCGAGAGCAGCATGTAGGCGATCAGCGTCAGCAGGAAGGGCCCGCCAAGCCAGGCCCCGATGCCAAGCGCGAAGGCCACGAGAAAAACGAAGGCCGCCATGCCAGCCCTGATCGGCACCGCGCCGCTGGCGAAGGGGCGGTGCCTCTTCTTCACGTGCAGGCGGTCGGCCTCGAGATCGAGGAGATCGTTGACGATATAGATCGCCGAGGCCGCGGCCGAGAATGAAATGATCCCGAGCAGCACCAGAAGGAAGGTGTGCAGGGAAAAATCATGCGCCGCCAGCATGGGCAGGAAGAGAAGCACGTTCTTCACCCATTGATGGGGCCTGAGCGCCCGCAGGAGATCGCGCCAGCGCCAGCCCCCCGGATATTTCGCCACCTCCCTGCCTGCCGCCAGCAGCGATTGCTCGATGCGGGGCAGGTCGCCCACCATGATCACCCCGTCGGCATGATCCCAGATCGCCTTGTCGCTGCGATCATTGCCGGCGTAGTGGAACCCCTCCTCGCCATAGGCCTCCACCAGCGCCTCGGCCTTGGCCGCGCCCTTGAGGTTGATTTCGCCATCGGAGGCGAAGACGCGCTCGCTCAGCCCGTGATCGGCGGCGAGGCGGGAGACGATGCGCGCGTCGGAAGCCGAGGCCAGCACCACCTCGCGCCCCTCCGCCGCCATCTGACGGGCTAGATCGGCGATCTCCGGATTGACGGGCAGAAGATCGGTGCGCAGATCGGTGATTTCGCACAGCGCGCGCTTGAGGCGGGCGGGATGGCGCAGATGGGCGAGGCTCGCCTTCAGCGTGGCCAGCGGATCCTGCCCGAGTCCGGCCCAGAAACATTCGTAAAGGATGTCCGTTTTCAGGAACGTGCCGTCCACATCCAGCACGAGGGGCTTTTCGTCAGCCATCGGGAGAACTCCCCATCACGGTGAAGACACAGCCGTCCGAAACAAGCTCGGGCGGGGTGCGGCACAGCTGGCGCGCAACCTTCCAGGCGGCGAGCACCTTGGGCACATAGGCCCGGGTTTCGGCAAAGGGCGGCACGCCGCCGCTCTTGCGCACGGCATTTTCGCCCGCGTTGTAGGCGGCGAGCACCATCACCGGATCGCCGCCGAATTCGCCCATCAGCCAATCGAGATAGGCCACGCCGCCCTTGATGTTCTGGGCGGCATCAGTTGCATCGCTTACGCCAAAGCGCGCGGCGGTATCGGGGATGAGCTGCATCAGCCCCTCCGCGCCAGCGCTCGAGAGCGCCTCGCTGCGCCCGGCTGATTCGACAGCGATCACCGCCAGCACCAGCGCCGGGGATACCCTCTTCCCTGCCGTGGTTTTCAGGATCTCGGCACCGTGGTTCATGGCGATTTCCTTGAGCACGCCAAGGCGCGGGCTCGGCACGGCCTTGCCCGGCGGAGCCTTGGCAAGCTGCTCGAGCGCGCGCTGGAAGCGCTCTGGGCCGGGATCGGAAAGCGCAGGAGAAACCGCCTGCCAGAACCAGTCCATCTTGTCCGGCTTGGCGATGCCCGGTGCGTTTGCGGCCACTTCTCCCTTTTCGCGCGCATTTCCGCTCGGCTTGGGAAGCGCGGCCATGCGGCGGCGCTGGGCTTCCGGGTCCACCTGGACAAGCGGCGGCGGCGGTGCCCCCCTGGCCGGCGGTTTCATGAATTTCGGGGCAAAATCCGGATAACGCCCCGCCCCATCGGCCAGGGCCGGCGCGGCACAGCACAAGATTGCCGCCGTAAGTCCTGCTACGAAGCGCCGCTTCATGCGGTTCCTGCTCTGCCTCGGTGATGTCATTGCTGCCATCATGCAAATTTGTGCCGATTTTGCCAGTAATTATGCCGGATATGAGGAAAAACGCCCCCATTGCAGAGCATCGCTGGCGCACGGAGGCCGTCAGTGTGTGGTTATTGCAATAAATATTTTCTTCAAGATCATACTGTTACGAAAATTTCTCGAAAAAACTAAGAATTGCTCAATTTTG
>JALVEX010000244.1 GCA_027030435.1 Paracoccaceae bacterium | reverse complement strand
CGCATGCCGGGGCGGCATGGCCCCGAGAGGGGCGAGCCTTGTTGCCGGGGGGGTGGCCCTTGCTGTCATCCTCGGTGGTGCTGTGTTCCTCTACATGCGGATAGGCGCTCCGGGATACCCGGATCTGCCGATCTCCAAGCGCATCGAAATGGCGACGGAATTCAAGGAAAGCCGCCCCGGACAGGCCGCGGTGGAAGCGGAGATCGGCGCGGACGGCCCCTTCACGCCGCCGCCGGGGGCCGATCCGAAATATCTCGAACTGATGGAAAAGCTGCGCGAAACGGTGAAATCCCGCCCCGGCGAGCTGCGCGGGCAGCAGCTTCTGGCGCGCAACGAAGCCGCGCTCGGCAATTTCCCCGCCGCCTGGAGGGCCCAGCAGAAGGTGATCGCGCTCAAGGGCGCCGAGGCCGGCGCGGATGATTACGCCGATCTGGCGGAAATGATGATCCTTGCCACGCGCGGGTATGTCTCCCCCGAAGCGGAAGCGGCGCTCATGCAGGCCCTCCGGCGCAACCCCGCGCACGGCCTCGCCCTCTATTATACCGGCCTCATGTTTGCCCAGAACCGGCGCGAGGATCTCGCTTTTCGCATCTGGAGCCGCCTCCTTGAAAACAGCCCGCCCGATGCGCGCTGGGTTCCCGAGCTGCGCGCCAGCCTGCCCGAGGTGGCCCGCGTCGCCGGCGTGAAATACGAATTGCCCCCCGAACCGGGCGCAAACACCGCCCCCGGGCCGAGCCGCGAGGATATCGCCAATGCCGCCGAGATGAGCGCCGAGGAGCGCCAGGCGATGATCCGCTCCATGGTCGAGCGCCTCGATGAAGAGCTTGCCAGCGAAGGCGGCCCGCCGGAGAAATGGGCCCGCCTCATCACCGCCTACGGGGTGCTCGGCGAAAAGGAGCGCGCCCGCGAGATCCGGGATGAAGCCCGCAAGGCCTTCGCCGGCCAGGAGGACGGGCTGGCCAAGATCAATGCCGCCGCCGCGCGCGCCGGCCTCACGGATTGAGAAAGGGCGCCGGCGAATGATCCACGAGGAAATCACCGATTTCGCCGCCGCCGTCGCGCCCATGCGCCCCCTCCTCGGCCTCGATCTCGGGGAAAAGACGATCGGCGTCGCCGCATCCGATAGCCTGCGCGCCACCGCGACCCCGCTCGAAACCGTCCGGCGGCGGAAATTCACCACCGACGCCGCCCGCCTCCTCGAAATCGCAAACGAGCGCGCGGCGGGCGGCATCGTCCTCGGCCTGCCGCGCAACATGGACGGCTCCGAAGGCCCCCGCTGCCAGTCCACCCGCGCCTTTGCGCGCAATCTCTCCCGCCTCACCGATCTGCCGATCACCTTCTGGGACGAACGCCTCTCCACCGTCGCCGCCGAGCGCGCGCTCCTCGAGGCCGATACCTCGCGCCGCCGCCGGGCCGAGGTGATCGATCACGTGGCAGCCGCCTACATCCTGCAGGGCGCGCTCGATCGCCTGCGCAATCTCGAGGCCGGTGCATGAGCGAAGAGATCTGGAAGCGCGAAGAGCCCGACAGCCCCTGCATCCACGTGTGTCTGCTCCACCCGGAGGCAGAAATCTGCATCGGCTGCCTGCGCACGGGCGCGGAAATCGCCGCCTGGAGCGAACTCTCGCACGAAGAACGCAGGGCGCTTCTCGAAGCCCTCCCCGAACGCGCCTCCCGCCTCAGGCGCCGGCGCGGCGGCCGCCGGAAAAGCGCGCAGCGCTCCTGATACGGGTGCGCGGGGCAGGCAGCCCCCGCATGGGCACGTTCCGGGCGCCTTCACAACCCCAGCGATTTGCGCAGCATGTTGCCGGCCACCAGTATGAGAAACACCGCAAACACCCGTTTCAGGGGCTTGGGATCGAGCCTGTGGGCGAGCTTCACCCCGAGGGGAGCGGTAAACAGCGTCATCGTCACCACGATCGCGAAGGCGGCGAGGTTGACGGCCCCGATGGTGAAGGGCGGGCGCGCCTCGGGCGGGATCTCCACAAACAGGAAGCCGATCACCGAAGGCAGGGCGATGAGCCCGCCGAATCCGGCCGCCGTGGCCACCGCCTTGTGAATGGGCTTGCCGTGCAGCACCATCAGCGGCACCCCGAAGGAGCCTCCGCCGATCCCCATCAGCACGCTGAGAAACCCCACGATCAGCGAAAGCACGAGCCGCAGGGGCCCCTTCGGCATTTCGTCGGCGATCCTGCGGTCGATGCGCCCGAATCCCATCCAGAGCCCGATCAGCATGCCGAGCACGCCGAAGATCGCCTGCAGGGCCGGCGTGCGCAGCGCCGCCACGGCCAGCACCCCGAAAATCGCCCCGAGCGCGATCCCGGGCGCCCATGTGCGCAGCACCTCCCAATCCACCGCCCCCTTGCGCCCATGCCCCAGCACCGAGCGCGCGGAAGTGACGATGATCGTGGCCAGCGACGTGGCGAGGCAGATCTGCATCAGCCAGGGGCTGTCGTAGCCGAGCGCGGAAAAGACGTAATAGAAGGCCGGCACCAGCACGATCCCGCCGCCCACGCCAAGAAGCCCCGCCAACACGCCGGCGAAGCCGCCGATCACCGCCAGTATGGCCACCAGCGGCAGCAATTCGGTCATCTCAGCGCTCATTCCGCTCCTCCTGCTCCATGCCTTCAGCCGCTCCCACCGGCTCCGGCACCTTCGCGAGCGCCGCATCAAGCACCTCGAGCCCGGCCCCGGGCCGCGTCGCCTCCTCGCTCAGCACCCGCCGCCAGCCGCGCGCGCCGGGGCGTCCGGCAAAGAGGCCGAGCATGTGGCGCGTCACATCAT
>JALVEX010000243.1 GCA_027030435.1 Paracoccaceae bacterium | reverse complement strand
ACTTCCCGATTGCGGCCGGAGGGTGCGGCCGGCCAGACACATTGCACATGCACCCTGCAAGGGATGGAATCACGGAAATGGGCTGTGGAAAAGTCACAAATGCGTTGATTTCGGGAAAATGACGGCAGGCTGTGGCAGGGATGTGCCGAAATCGTGCCGGAAGTGGCCGGAAATGGGCTGGTGCGCGGGATAATCATGAATATTTCCCAAGCGATTGCGTGGAGATTCTCATGCCGGGCACGCGCCGCGCAATCATTGGGCGCATGGCGCGGTCAGGGTTCGCCTTTCGGGGGTTGCCCCCCCGAATCATCCGCATCCGCGCCCTGCTTGCCCCACGCCCGGCATTGTGGATAAGGTCAGGCCTGAGCGGAGCATTCAGGCAGGAAAGGAATGGCCATGGCGAAGGAACCGGCATCCCACAGCGAAACCGGCCACCATTCCCATTCCCGGCCCCATGCCGGGCATTCCCATGCGCCGCCCAAGCTCGGCGCCGGGGATCTCACCCCGGCCTTCCGCCTCTCGGTGCTGCTCAATCTCGGCTATGTGCTGTTCGAGGCCATGGCCGGTTTCTGGACCGGCTCGCTCGCGCTTCTGGCCGATGCCGCGCATAATCTCACCGATGTGGCGGGGCTGCTTCTGGCCTGGGGGGCGGCGGTGCTTGCGGGGCGCAGGGCGAACGCGCGCTACACCTACGGCTTCGGCCGCGCCACCATCCTTGCCGCGCTGGCCAATGCGGTGGCCATCCTGATCGGCGCCGGCGCGGTGATCTGGGAGGCGCTGCACCGCTTTTCCGATCCCGTCGATGTGCCCGGCGGCACGGTGCTCGTCGTGGCGCTTGTGGGGATCGGGGTGAACGCCGGCTCGGCGTTCCTGTTTCGCGCCCATGGCGGTGATCTCAACGCGCGCGGCGCCTATCTGCATCTGCTGGCGGATGCGGCCGTGTCGCTTGCGGTGGTGCTGGCCGCGGCGGGGATCATGCTCACCGGCTGGCAGTGGCTTGATCCGGTGGTGGCGATCGGGGTCAGCATCGTGATCGCGCTGGCCGCCTGGGATCTGCTGCGCAGGGCCACCGGAGCGGCGATGGACGCGGTGCCGGAAGGGGTGGACCGCGATCAGATCGCCCGCTTCCTCGCCGCGCAGCCCGGCGTGGCGGAGGTGCATGATCTCCATATCTGGCCGCTCAGCACCACCGAGACGGCGATGACGGCGCATCTGGTGATGCCGCAGGGCGGGGGCGGGGATGACTTTCTGAAGGCCCTGCGCGAGGAATTGCGCAGCCACCACGGCATCGCCCATGTCACGATCCAGACGGAACGGGCCCGCGATCCCGATTGTCCCGCGCACTGAGCCCGCGCACTGCGCCCCTGCTGTGAAGCATTGCCGGAAACGGCCGGCGTGCCGGCCTCGCCCCTCAGCCCCGGCGCCGCCGCCCGCCGCGCCTTCCGCCGGAAGCGCCGCGCGCTTCGCTCGCGGCCTTCGCGGCCTCGGGGAAGGGGGTTCCGGCCTCGACCGCATCGAGCACGCGGGAAAACTTGATCCATTCCGCGCCGTGGGGATCGTGGTTCATCAGCAGGTTGGCCGCGCGCACCGCTTCCATCTCCACCGGCCGGGTCGGGTTCATGATGGCGCTGGTCATGCCCGAGGCGATGGCCATGGGCAGGAAGGCGGCGTTGATGCCGTGGCGGTGGGGCAGGCCGAAAGAGATGTTGGAGGCCCCGCAGGTGGTGTTGACGCCAAGCTCCTCGCGCAGGCGGCGCACCAGCGCAAACACCTGCTGCCCCGCGCTCGCCATCGCCCCGATCGGCATCACCAGGGGATCGACCACGATATCATGCGCGGGAATGCCGAAATCCGCCGCCCGCTCGACGATCTTCTTCGCCACCGCGAAGCGCACGTCGGGATCCTCGCTGATGCCGGTATCGTCATTGGAGATCGCCACCACGGGCACGTTGTATTTCTTCACCAGCGGCAGCACCTGTTCGAGCCGCTCCTCCTCGCCGGTGACGGAATTGAGGAGCGGGCGCCCCTCGGCCGCCTCGAGCCCGGCTTCGAGCGCGGCGGGCACTGAGCTGTCGATGCAAAGGGGGATGTCCACCAGCCCCTGCACCAGCTCGATCATCCTGCGCATCAGGGGCGGTTCGGTCTCGTTGGGGTTGGGGTTGGAATTGTAGACAACGCCTGCGTTGATATCGAGCACCATCGCCCCGCAGGCGGCCTGCTCGAGCGCATCCCTTTCGACGGTGGAGAAATCCCCCGCCTCAAGCTCGGCCGCGAGCTTCTTGCGCCCGGTCGGGTTGATGCGCTCGCCGATCACGCAGAAGGGTTCGTCAAAGCCGATGACGGTGGTCTTGCTCTTGCTCTCGATAACGGTGCGGGTCATGGTCATTCCTGTGTTGCTGCGGCGCGCTCGCCGCGATGCTGGTTCAGCCAGTCGGCACTGGCGGCTATACCGCCTAGCGGGAAGAAATGCACCCTCTCGATCAGGCAGTCGGGATGCGCGGCCACATGGGCCGCAAGATCGGCGAGGAATTCGGTTGGCTCGTAGGGCTTCAGAAGCCGGGTCACATCCATCGCCCGCTTCTGCAGAACCCGGAGCGACGGCCCCACGCCACAGGCGATGGCGAAGCGGATCAGCGTCTGAAGCCTGGCCGGGCCAGCCACGCCGAGGTGGACCGGCAGCGTGATGCCCCGCTCCGCGAGCCGCTCGGCCCATTCGATCACCGGCGCCGCCTCGAAGGCGAACTGGGTGACGATCGCCATCTCGCCGGCATAGCTTTCGGCGAATTCCTGTTTCCA
>JALVEX010000242.1 GCA_027030435.1 Paracoccaceae bacterium | reverse complement strand
TCCGTCACCTCCTTCACGCCCATGGCGGTGAGTCGCTGGAGGCGCAGATCGAGGATGGCGCGGGCCTGGGTTTCGGAGAGGTTGTAGGTGCCGTCCGCGTTCATCTTGTGGGTGGGGTCGTCGATCAGCTGGATGTATTCGGCGATATCGGCCGCCGGCCAGCGCCGCGCCATCAGCTTCTCGCGCGCCTCGGCCGGATCGCTGGAGGCGCGGATCGTGGCCACCACCTCGTCCACATTGGAAACCGCCACCGCGAGGCCGCAGAGCACATGGCTGCGCGCGCGCGCTTTCTTCAGCTCATAAGCGGTGCGCCGGGCCACGACCTCCTCGCGGAAATCGATGAAGAGCGTGAGGAAGCGGCGCAGGGTGAGCGTTTCGGGGCGCCCGCCGTTCAGCGCCAGCATGTTGCAGCCGAAATGGACCTGCATCGGCGTGTAGCGGAAGAGCTGGTTGAGCACCACTTCGGGCGTTGCGTCGCGCTTCAGTTCGATCACCACCCGCACGCCGTTGCGGTCGCTCTCGTCCTGCACATGGGCGATGCCCTCGATGCGCTTTTCGCGCGCCGCTTCCGCGATCTTCTCGATCATCGCCGCCTTGTTCACCTGATAGGGGATTTCCTCGATGATGATGGCGTAACGATCCTTGCGGATCTCCTCTGTGCGGGTGCGGGCGCGGATGATGACGCTGCCGCGCCCCTCGAGATAGGCCTTGCGCGCGCCCGAGCGCCCCAGCATGATCCCGCCGGTGGGGAAATCGGGGCCGGGGATGTATTCGATCAGCTGCTCGGTGGTGAGATCGGGATTTTCGATCAGCGCCAGCGTGGCATCGACAACCTCGCCCAGATTGTGCGGCGGGATGTTGGTGGCCATGCCCACGGCAATGCCGCCCGCGCCGTTCACAAGCATGTTGGGGAAACGGGCCGGGAGCACGCTCGGCTCCATGTCCTTGCCGTCGTAATTGGGCTGGAAATCGACCGTTTCCTTGTCGATATCGGCCAGGAGATAGGCGGCGGGCTTCGCAAGCCGCACCTCGGTGTAGCGCATGGCGGCCGGGTTGTCGCCGTCCATCGAGCCGAAATTGCCCTGGCCGTCCAGAAGCGGCAGGCTCATGGAGAAATCCTGCGCCATGCGCACCAGCGCGTCATAGATCGCGCTGTCGCCGTGGGGGTGGTATTTGCCCATCACGTCGCCCACCGCGCGGGCGGATTTGCGATAGGGCTTGTCATGCGTGTTGCCGGCCTCGTGCATCGCATAGAGGATGCGCCGGTGCACCGGCTTCAGCCCGTCGCGCAGATCGGGAATCGCCCGGCTCACGATCACGCTCATCGCATAATCGAGATAGGAGGTCTTCATCTCCTCGATGATCGAGATCGAAGGGCCATCGAAGGAAGGGCGCTCAGGCGGCATTCCCTCTTCTTTTTCAGGTGTTTCCGGGGTGTCGTTCACGTGATTTACCGCTCTGTTCGCCGGGCTCAAGATATTGTTGTCGCCACTATACAGGATCGCCCATGTTGGGTGCAATGGCTCAATGCAATTCTTTGTCAGCCGGCGATCATATCTGATAACATTTTGTTTTCATTGAAAATTGATAATTTCATGGCATTCTTGCCGCAGGAAGCAACAATCGAGGAGCAGGCATGGCTGCAAGGGAAACCGAACTGATGCTGAAGGGCTATGGGCTGACCACGGCCAAATTCTACTACCGGATGCCGGATTTTCGCAACGTGCTCAATGTATTCATCTGGCAGGATTACGATCTCGCGCCGGATTATCCGCGCCTGTTCAGATTCATCGAATTCTGGCAGGAAAAGATCGAAGGCCCGCTGCATTCCGTCTCCTTCACCCACCGTAAGCTGATCGCGCCGGGCAAATGGCGCAACGTGGTCCGGGAATTCCGCCTGCAATAGCAGCGTCGCGCCAAAGCTGGCGCATCTCCATTGCTGGCCCGGAAGTATCTCCGCCGGAGGCAGGAAATCTAGCTGCCTCAGGCGCTGCGCTCACCGCTTTCAGGCACCGCCCGCTGCAACATGCCGAAGAGATCGCGCGGATCGTCCGGGTCGGCGATCATGTCGAGGGGTTCGAAGAATGCCGTGCCCGCGAGGCGCTCGTGCACGAAGCGCAGGGCGCTGAAATCCTCCACCGCGAAGCCCACGCCGTCAAACAGCGTGATCTCGCGCGCATCGCGCCGCCCCGGCGCCTCGCCCGTCAGCACGCGCCAGAATTCCACCACCGGAAAATCCGCCGCCATCTGCTGGATCTCGCCCTCGATCCGCGTCTGGGGCGTGTATTCCACGAACACGCGGGCGCGCTTCAGGATATCGGGGTGCAGCTCCGTCTTGCCCGGGCAATCGCCGCCGATCGCGTTGATATGCACGCCGGCGCCGACCATGTTATCCGTCAGGATGGTGGCATATTGCTTGTCGGCGGTGCAGGTGGTGATGATCTCTGCCCCCTCGATCGCCTCCTCGGGCGTCCTGCAGGCGCAAAGCTCGAAGCCGAGTCCGGCGAGATTGCGCATGGTCTTTTCGGTTGCCGCCCGGTCGATATCGTAGAGGCGCAGGCGCCTGACGCCCACCAGCGCCCTGAACGCGAGCGCTTGGAATTCGCTCTGCGCGCCGTTGCCGATCAGCGCCATCGTATCGGCGCCCGCCGGCGCGAGGTGGCGCGCCACCATGGCCGATGTGGCCGCCGTGCGCAGGGCGGTGAGGATGGTCATCTCCGAAAGCAGCAGCGGATAGCCCGAATCAACATCCGAGAGCACGCCGAAGGCCGTCACCGTCTGCAGGCCTTCCTTCAC
>JALVEX010000241.1 GCA_027030435.1 Paracoccaceae bacterium | reverse complement strand
CCGTGCTGGTGGCGGATCACCTCGTCATAGGCCGATTGCAGAAGCTCAAGGAGATCCTGGCATGTGCCCGGCGTTACCTCGAAAGTGGTGATCACGGTCTGCCGATCCGTTTCATTGCTTATTTTCATGGTTCAGGGCCTCCTGCCTTCTAGTCTTTCGGTATGATCACGGTCAGCCCCAGAAGGCGCCACACGTTCATCCCGCCGCGATAATAGTATATCTTCTCGGCCGGGTAGCCAGCCTTGATCATCGCCCGGATCGCGGTGGGCGATTGGCCGCACCACGGACCATTGCAGAACAGCGCCACAGGTTTTGGCTCTTCGCAAACCCACCCGTCGAAATCAGGCTCGCAGCCCAGTTCGTCCAGACGGTCGGTGATCTCGGTATAGGGGATGTGGATGGAGCCCGGGATGGTGCCGTTCTTGTACCATTTGTAAACCCGGCTATCGATGACGACCGCCTCGGGATCCTTCAGCATGTCGATCAGCTCCAGCTCTCCGATGGTTGTCACGCCCGGCGCCGGGCTCATCGGCTGAATGCAGAAATTCGGGCAGGGCCGGGATGTTTTTGCCCATTCGCCCGTGAGCCTGTTCTCGTTGTCCTGAATGCGCCGGATCTCGATGGGGCCGCTTTCCGTCTGGATCGTGACGGAAGGGAGATCGGGGCGGATGTTCACCGGCCTGTTTTCGGCATGTACCGGCGAAAACACAAGAAGCGCGGCGGTAATGGCTGAGAGGATATAGGGCAGGCGCATGGCTGGGTGGTCCTCCGGGCTGTTGCAAGGGCTGGCGATGGGTTTCCCTTTTCCAAGTAGTAACCACAGACGCGGGATTATTCCAGCCGCAAGAAAACGGGGCGCCAACCGGCACCCCGCTCCCTGCTGCTCCACGTTCGGGCGGCTCCGATCAGGTCGGATTGTCCACCCGCGCCGTCACCATCACCTTGCCGCGGCAGGGCTGGTCCCATGTAAGCTGCACCTGGTTCTGCCCTGCTCCCGTGGCCGGGGTCGCAAAGGGCATGGTGCTGACCCGCGCCGAGGCCCCGGCCGTGATCTGGCCCACCGGCACGATCGCGGTAACCTTGCGCGCACGCCCGCCGAAAGGCATGTAAGGCGCGAAATCCAGCGTCCAGACCTGGGCATCGGAATTTTCCACATGTTCGATCGAAACCGGGCTCTGGAAGGCATCGGTGACCGCATTGAAGCTGTTTGCCTCCACGATCACGTTGCGCATCCGCCCGAAATCGAGCCCCGCGTAGGTGGTATCCACGCTTTCGGCCCTTGAGATGCTCCCGTTGATCGCGCGGAAGGTGTTGCCTGTGATGTTGAGCCCGTGCAGGAAATGGCCCGTGCCATAGGGCTTCACCACGATCCAGGTGAACCAGCTTGCCGTGTTGCTGGCCACGAACACATTGCCGTCGATCGTGAGGCCGCCGAAGGAAAGCTCGGAGGCGAAATCGGGATCGCTGTCATGCTCGTTGTTGATCTCGATGAAGCAGTTGTCCACGTAATTGCCGGAGATCGTGGTGCGCATGTTCTTCGCGGTCAGGATCAGCCCGGCGGTGCGCAGGCCGCTGGCTTCGTTGTCGCCCTGGAAGAAGTGATTGCCGCTGATCACGTTGCCGGTGCCGGCGAGGATGGCGAAATGGGCAAAGCGGGAGGCCATGTTGTCGCGCAGCTTCACATCGTTCTTGTTGGCGTTGAGCGCAACCGAACTGCGATCCTGGGCACGGCTCGCCTGCTCGTTCGAAAGGAATCTGCAACGATCCACCAGCATCCCCTGGCAGCCGATCCCGTGCGAGGTGATGGCGCGATCCCTGGGCTTGGTGAAGAAGCAGTCGCGGATGTGCATCAGCTGGCCGTCCGGGGGCAGCAACACGCCGCTGCCGATGCCGTTGAGGAGAAATTCCACATTGTCGAGCGTGAGCTTCGAGAGCTTCACGAAACCGCTGAAATCGAGCGCGTAGCGGAAGCGGGTGAAGGTGAAGGTCTGGGTGCCCACCGCATCATGCAGTTCGCGGCTGAGGGTCAGCGTCTGCGCGCCCACATTGCGCGCCGTCACATAGACCTCGCGCCCCACGCCATTGCCGCTCACCAGCGAGCCGACCTCGATATTGGCAACGTTCACCACATTGGAAAGCGTCTTTGGCGCCGAGGTGGAATAGGTGGCCTGCGAGGTGACGGGGCTCACATCCCAGCCCGGACCGGCTACCGCGTTGATCTGGCCGTTCCGTATGGTGCGGCGCACTTCGAAGGTGGTCTTGTTGTCCACGGCGGCCTGCACGTCGATCGGGCCGTCAAGCTCGATCCTGCGGCCGCTCAGATCAAGCGCGTCGTGGTCGGTGTAGTTGAAGAGCGCCTGCAGGGCCTTCTTCAGGGCAAGCTTCTCGTCACCGAAGGCGTCGATATATTGATCGAGGCAGAAATCGCGGGTGAGTACGAGGCGCCTGGCATCGGGCATGATCACATTGCCCTCGAAGCGCACGCGGTTTTCGAAGGTGACGTGATCGCCAAGATAGAAGCTGCCCGCCGGCACGAGCACATCGCGCCCCGCGGCGGCGGCGTCGGCCGCCTCGAAGGCGGCGGTGTTGTCGGTCACGCCATCGCCGATGGCGCCGTAATCCACCACATCCACCCAGTCCATCATCTTGCGGTGGAAATAATGGGTCACGTCCTCGATCACGATGTCATCAATGCGCACGACACCGCCATTCGGGCCGGTGAGATCAAGGCCGAAATGGCCATAGAGAGGCGCCGTGCCCCAGGGCATGTCAACACCCGTGCGGGTGCCGGTGCCGACGATCGCGCGCACCTCCACGATCTCTCCATAAGAGGTGAGTTGCACCGATGGGCCCGTTTCAGGCACCCCCGCCACATGCGCGCCCCCCGCGCCCCCGGCCCAGGCGGCGATGCGCACAGCGGGCAGGTTGCCGCTCACCGCCTTCACGCGGGCGCGGATCTCGAGATAACAGCCCGGCAGGATTGGGGTTTCGCCCATGTAGCGCAGCTTCTGCACGCTCTGGTTTTTCACCAGTTCCAGACAACCGCCGAAATCCTGATCCGCGGGGATGAAGGCGGCATTGGTGGCGTTCTGGTAGGTATCGGAGCCCGGCGTGCCATCCTGGCTCGACCACACGTCAAGCCCGTTCGCGAAAGCGGGCGGCATGAGTTGAAGCCCGTCGGTGATTGCCTTGTTCATTTCGAAATCCCTTTTCCCATCTTGGGGACGCACCCGGAATTCCACGCCAGCCACGCCAAAGCGCGCCTCGGTTTGCTCGAATGTTGCTCGCGGGGAACCCGGAGAGCAGGTGCCCCCGGATGGCGAAAAGGAATATCAATGAAGGGTTAACCCGCCTTTATGCCTGCGTGACGGTGGGTGTTGCACATTTTGCCTGACAGGCGCTATCAGCCCCAGCGGCGCACGGCAAAGGCCTGTTTTGCCCGCGCCGTGCCATCCATGCAGATCTTCGGGTATTCGCGATCTTCGAGGATCTCGAACTCCTCGGCGAAAATCTCCGCCAGTTCGCCCCTTCGCAGAAGATGCGCCGGATTCATGGCGCGTGCCTTGCTTTCGGGATCATCGAGGAAGGTATCGATCAGCAGGATGCCGTCCGGCTTCAGCGCGCGCCCGAGCTTCGCAATCAGGAGGCGGTCGAGATAATTGGCCATGAGGATGAGATCATATTCATCCGTGCCCGGCTCATATCCTTCCAGATCCACCGCACGGGCATGGATGCACCCGCCCAGCCCCTCGGCACGGGCCGCGGCTTCAAGATGCGCGAGCCCTACCGGGGAAATGTCGAGCGCATCAACCTCGAAGCCTTGGCGGGCCAGATAGAGGCTGTTGCGCCCCATGCCGGCGGCCACGTCCAGCGCCCGCCCCGGCTTCACCGCCCTGATGTGGCGCTCGAGAATGGGGCTTGGCAGGCCCTTTTCGATCATGAAATCGCCCGAGGCGTAGCGGGCATCCCATTTGCTGCGATCCGCCTCGGCCATGGTGCGATCAGCCCTGCGCGCCGGCCAGTTCGCCCTTGAGCGCACGCTCGATCAGGCGGATGGTTTCCTCCACCCCGTAAAGCGCGATGAACCCGCCGAAACGGGGGCCCTGGCTGGCGCCCAGGAGCACCTCGTAAAGCGCCCTGAACCATTCGCGCAAAGGCTCGAAACCGTGCGCCTTGCCCACCGCAAACACCATGCTCTGCAGCGCCTCCGGCTCCGCCTCGCCCTCCCACGCCCTGAGGCGGGCGAGAAGATCCTCCATCGCCGCGCGCTCCTTCTCGTCCGGCAGGCGGTAGGTTTTCCGCGGCTTGACGAAATCCTCATAGTAACGCACCGCATATTCCGTGGCCTTGTCGAGGTCGGGATGTGTTTCTGGGCTTGCCTCGGGCGCATAGCGGCGCAGGAAGCCCCAGAGGGTTTCCTTGTCATGCGCGCCCGATACGCTCGCGAGATTGAGGAGCATCGCGAAGGGCACAACCATCCGGCTCTCGGGCGGGTTGCCATTGTGGATGTGCCACACGGGGTTGCTCAGCCGTGCCTTCAGATCCTGATCCGGGTAGGCGCGCAGCTGCTGGTGGTATTCGTCCATCGCCTTGGGGATCACGTCGAAATAGAGCCGCTTGGCCGTTTTCGGCTTCTGATACATGAAATAGGAAAGGCTCTCGGGCGGCGCATAGCGAAGCCATTCCTCCATGGTGAGGCCGTTGCCCTTGGATTTCGAGATCTTCTGGCCGTGCTCGTCATTGAACAGCTCATAGGAAAGGCTGACCGGCGGCGCCTTGCCG
Source organism: Paracoccaceae bacterium (assembly GCA_027030435.1). Taxonomy (GTDB): domain Bacteria; phylum Pseudomonadota; class Alphaproteobacteria; order Rhodobacterales; family Rhodobacteraceae; genus WFVA01. The sequence continues at coordinate 5,529 of JALVEX010000241.1, read as the reverse complement.
AGCACCCGGCAGATCTTGCTCGAAACGGTCACGCTGTCGATCAGATCCTTGCCCGACATCTCGTAATCCACGCCCAGAGCCGCCCAGCGCAGGGCCCAGTCGGGCTTCCACTGCATCTTCACATGGCCGCCGGTAACGGGGATCTCCACCTTCTCGCCGTCGGGTTCCTGATAGACGATCGTGCCCTTTTCCACGTTGCGCTCCAGCGTCGGCACCTGCAACACATGCCCGGTTTTCGGGCTGATCGGCAGGAAGGGGCTGTAGGTCTTGCGCCGCTCGGGGCCGAGCGTGGGCAGCATGATCTCCATGATCCGGTCAAACTTCTCGAGCGCGGTCAGAAGCATCTCGTCGAACCGGCCGGAGGTGTAATATTCCGTGGCCGAGGCGAATTCGTAATCGAAGCCGAACTGATCGAGAAAGGCGCAGAGGCGTGCGTTGTTGTGAGCGGCGAAGCTCTCATGCGTGCCGAAGGGATCGCGCACGCGGCTGAGCGGCAGGTGGAGATCCTCTTCCAGCATCTCGCGGTTGGGCAGATTGCCGGGCACCTTGCGCAGGCCGTCCATGTCGTCGGAAAAGGCGATCAGCCGGGTGGGTATATCGCTGAGCTGCTCGAAGGCATGGCGCACCATGGTGGTGCGGGCCACCTCGCCGAAGGTGCCGATATGGGGCAGGCCGCTCGGGCCATAGCCCGTCTGAAACAGCACATGGCCTTTCTCGGGCGGATTCTGTTCCACGCGTTTGAGCACCCGGCGCGCCTCTTCGAACGGCCAGGCCCTTGATTGCATCGCGATTTCCCGAAGTTCCGACATTGTCCGCATTCTTTCCCTGATGCCGGAGACATCCCGGCGCTCCGCTTCTCCTATTGCCCTGCCCTGCCCGCGTCAATATTCTGCACCTGCATAACAAGCCGGAGAAGCCCCATGCAGGACACCCCCCACCCCCTTACGCCGCAGGATTGCCTGGTGGCGCTGATGATCGCCGTATCGGCCTCCGACGAGGTGGTGCGCACCTCCGAGCTTGTCACCATCCAGCGCATCGTCAACCATCTGCCGGTTTTCGCAGGGTTCGACAATGACCGCATCACCCTGATCAGCCGCACGGTGTTCGATCTCCTGGAAGAGGAAGACGGCCTTGATGCGCTCTTCGGCCTGATCCGTGACGACCTGCCGGAGAAACTCTTCGAAACCGCCTATGCCCTTGCCTGCGATGTGGCGGCGGCGGATGGCACCATCGACGCCCCCGAGCTCAGGATGCTCGAAGAGATTCGCCACGAACTCGCCATCGACCGCCTGCATGCCGCCGCGATCGAGCGTGGCGCAAGGGCGCGCCACATGACCGTCTGACTACCCGGCCAGCTACAAGAAGGAGTGCGGGGCCTTGCGGGCATATTGCCCCACGCCGCGTTGGCTGTACGCCCTCGGATTTGAGTATTTTTCCCAAGATGAAGGGGAAACCGGCACACTTCAGATCCCGTAGAGCCCGGCCCAGCGCTCTATCAGCCCCTGCTGAAGGCGCTTTGCACGCTTGTTCCAGGCGCCGGCGCCGGGCGGATTTTCGCGATCGGCACGGGGAATCCTGGCGCGTCTGGCGTCATCGGAAATGAAGATCGCAAAGGCAAGGGAGTTTCCGTCCGGCAGCTGGATATAACCGGCCAGATTGCTGACGAAATTCAATGTGCCGGTCTTGGCCCGCACCTTGAGGGGGTGCGCCTTGAGCACGCGGCCCCTGGAATCGCGCAGCGGGATATCCTTGAGGAGCGAGGGGAGCATCCCATCCGATTCCGCCCGGACAAGGGCCCGCAGGATATCCGAGGGGCTGGCACGGTTCTCCGGTTCGAGGCCCGAATGATCGACGAAGCGCGAGCTGATCGTGCCGAGCCACCCGGCGAGCCAGTTGTTCATCTCTTCGGCTGATCGGGCGAGATCGCGTGCTTCCACGCCCCGCGCCCGGGTTGCCGTGAGGCCGATCACCTCGGCTGTGAGATTGGTCGAGTATTTCAGCAGATCCCGAAGGATCTCGCGCAGCGGCGGGCTCTTGTGCACCACCAGATCCTTGCCCTGTGGAACGCCATCCAGAAGCTTCGCCGCGGGAAGCGCGATCCCTTCTCCGCGCGCCAGGATCTGAAATACCTCCCCGGCATAGAGGGCCGGCTCACGCACCGGCAGCCAGCGGCTGCCGGCCTTGCCCAGCGCGCTGCGCGCAACGGTCCAGCGATCTCCGCGCGGGCCTTTGGAATAGGTATAGATCGGCAGGTTGCGATCAACGACCTTCATGCTGGCAATGGTGACAGCAGGGCGGTATCTGCGGGCTCTCGCGTCCATCGCGATCTGATAGCCCTTCCCCCCGCGCCGCCATTCGAAATGGACCCGGTTGAAGTTGAGATTGAGCCCGGAAATCGCGGGATTGTAGCCCAGATGATCGGGCTGGCCGGCGTCTATCGCAGGGATGCGGGGCAAGGCATCCGCATGGACGAAGAAACGCCCCTCCACCTTCCGCACACCGGCCTGCCGCAATGCGCCGGCCATGGTGGCGAGCCTGTCCGTATCAAGCCCGGGATCGCCCCCGCCTGCCAGCACGAGATCCCCCCTCAGAACGCCATTCTCGATCGGCCCCGTGGCAATCAGACGGGTTTCGAAGCGATAATCGGCACCCAGTGTATCAAGCCCGTAAAGCGCGGTGACGATCTTCGTCACACTGGCCGGCGGGTGCAGCGTGCCGGGGCCGCGCGCCTCGAGCACGAGCCCTGTGCGCGCATCGGCAACGGTATAGCTGAGTCTCCCCCCGAGCGCGGCCTCGCGGATCAGGTCCTCCACCGACCGCGCGGCATTCTTCAGCCGCAGGAGGGGATCGGCATCACCGCGCAGCACCGGGCGGATCGAACGATCGGGCGCGCGGGCGAGAGCCGGCAGGGCCGAAACCGAGGCCAGCCCTGCCAGCAGGAAACGCCGGGTGATTTCATTCCTCATGACGCTTCGAGTAAATCAGACCGCAGCCCGAACCACAATGCCGATGCCGCCTCTGCCGGACGGCCCGTCCTGCCCTGCAGGAACGGGCCGCGATGGTGCCAGCGCAGCGGCTTCCCGGCCGCCCTTCGCCATTACTTCACGGTGATGATCTGCCACATGCCGGCCGCATAATGGCCGGTGATATTGCAGTAAAGGGCGTAGGTCCCGGGCTCGAGGGCGACCGTGAGCTTGCCCCTTTCGCCCGGAGCGAGCCCTTCCACTTCCCCCTTGCTGCCGGCGGCTTCCTCGTCAACCTCCATGGCGTCGGCATCATAGGGGAGCGGCGCATCCGGGCCGGCGAGCGGCGAGATCACCATTTCATGTTCCTGATCCTGTGAGGCGTTCAGGACATCGAAGGTGATGTTTCCCGCCGGAACAACCGTCGCGTTTGTCGTGATGCCCATGCTGTCGGTCAGGCGGTCCGCGCCATCGCCGATCTTGTGGTTTTCCGACATTTCCATGTCAGGGCCGTTGTCCCACAGGAATACGTGCAGCGTGGCATCGGCGAAGGCGGGCATCGTGGCTCCGGCGAAGGCGAAGGCGGCACTTGCGGCGAACAGCTTGATGGATTTCATCTTTTTTCTCCTTGGATAGGTATTCCGTGAACTGCGTCTTTCCGTTTCTGCGGCGCGGGAACGGCTTATCGGCGAGCCGGTAACCAATCGCGCCACGGACCCACCCTTTGAAGAAAACGGGATCCGGCGGAATAGATCGGAGGATATAGACGCCGGGCTTTATACCCCGGGATTACAGCGTGTTTCAGCCGATGGCTGCGATGCGCGGGCAGTGCGCAAGGGAATCAGGGGCGCCAGCCTCCCGAATGCCTGATCCTGCTCGAGGAAAGATCCGACATCGCCACGTTCACGAAGCACCATGCCGGCGGCGTGCACAAGGGCAGCGCCCTTGAAAGGCGGGCTGGCAGGCGGTAGCGGGCATAGGCCCGCGCGGCGGGAGAAAACAGCGCCGCCAGCCGCTGCCCGGGGCGGGCGATCACGCCGATGGGCACGTTCTCCATGATCCAGCGCCAGTTTTCCCAGCGGTGGAACCCGGCGAGATTGTCAGCCCCCATGAGCCAGACGAAACGCAGCCCGGGGCGGATCTCCATCAGGAGCTTCAGTGTCTGGGCCGTGTATCGGCTTCCCGCTCGGGCCTCGAAATCCAGAACCCGCACACGGGGATGCCGCATGATCTCCCGTGCTGCCTCCATACGCTTCACGAGCGGCGCCGGCCCGTGTGCCTTCAGCGGGTTGTGCGGGCTCACCAGCCACCAGACCTCGTCAAGCCCGAAGCGCTTCAGCGCCTCAAGCGTGATATGCACATGGCCCTCATGGGGCGGATCGAATGATCCCCCCAGAAGCCCCACCTTCCGCCCCGGAGGTGCTGGCGGCAAGCCGTTGTTCTGCACGCGCTTCTCCTCGCAATCATGCCCCTTTGAAAGGATGCGCGGCGGCCAAGTCAATCCCTGCCCTTGCCATGTGGGCAAGAAGGCGCAAGAGTTCGGCCGGGAGAACGAGATGACAGAATATGATTCCGAAGAAGCCGCCGAGGTGCACCGCCACCTGCACCATGCGCTGCCCTCCGATCCGGCGCTCAGGGTCAAGGCGCTGGAAAGCCTCGTGGTGGAGCGTGGCATGGTGGCACCCGAAACGCTCGATGCCTGGATCGAGGCCTACAGCGAGCATATCGGCCCCAGACGCGGCGCCGAGATGGTGGCGCGCTCCTGGCTCGATCCCGATTTTCGCGCCCGCCTTCTGGCGGATGCCGCGAAAGCGGCCGAGGAACTCGGCTTTCAGGGCCATGCCTCGGCGCATCTGAAGGCCGTCGAAAACAGCCCCGAGGTGCATAACGTCGTCGTCTGCACGCTGTGCTCCTGCTATCCGTTCTCGATCCTGGGCATGTCGCCCGGTTGGTATAAAAGCGCCGAATACCGCGCTCGGGTGGTGCGTGTGCCCCGCGCCGTGCTGGCCGAATTCGGGGTGGAGCTGCCCGAAAACGTGGCCGTGCGGGTGTGGGACAGCACCGCCGAGCTGCGCTATCTGGTGGTGCCCGAGCGCCCGCCCGGCACCGAGGGCTGGAGCCTCGAGGCGCTCACCGCCCTCGTCACCCGCAATTCGATGATCGGCACCGAGCGGGATCTCTCGCCCTACGTGAAAGGGGAGGCCCGCTGATGGACACGATCCACGATCTCGGCGGCATGCAGGGCTTCGGCCCGGTGGCGGTGGACGAACCCGAGGAGCCCTTCCACCACGCGTGGGAAGCGCGCATGTGGGCCATCGCCCGCAACGCCCGCGCCGATGACTGGACGATCGACTGGTGGCGCCACATCCGCGAGCGTATCGATCCGGTGGATTACCTCACCCGCCCCTATTTCGATCAGTGGATGCAGACCCATGCCGCCGGCTTCGTTACCTCTGGCGTGTTCACGGTGGCGGAAATCGCCTCGGGCCATACCGGCGAGCGCCATCCCCCGCCTCCGCCCGAGAGCCTCAAAGAGGTGATCGCCCGCGCGCGCCGGGAAAATACG
>JALVEX010000240.1 GCA_027030435.1 Paracoccaceae bacterium | reverse complement strand
CGCGCGCGATCACCCGATCCTTCGCTTCGCGCATGTCATCCGGGGTGAGAGGCGTAACACTCTCGATCGTGCCGTTGATCGAGCTTCCATAGGGATGATCGCCATAGGCGAGCCGGTTGAACGTCTGATAGGCGATCTTGTCGGGATCCTTCTGATCGGAGCGGATTATGGAGAGCACCTGCCCCTTCACCCGCTCCACGGCGTCAGCATCGAAGCGCGGCTCGTTCAGGGCCAGGCGCAGAAGCTCCGCGGCCTCTGCCCGGTTTTCGGTGAGCATCTTCGCGGAAACCGAAAGCGCGTCCGGGCCCACATCGAAATGCAGCTCGGCAGCGAGCGAATCGCGGGCTTCGGCAAAGGCGCGGGCATCGAGATCGCCGGCGCCCTCCTCGAGCGTCGCCGTCATCAGGTTGATCGCGCCGCGCTTGCCGGGCGGATCAAGGCTCGCGCCGCCGCGAAAGCGGATCTCGAGCGCGGTGAAGGGTATGGAATGCTCTTCCACCAGCCAGGCGGAGAAGCCGCCGGGCGTGGTGATGCGCTGGATGTCGATCTCGGCTCTGAGCGGCAGGGCGAGGGCCAGCAGCAGGGCAAGGCTTGCGAGAATGCGGCTCATTGGCTGGCCTCCTTCGGGGTTGCGGCGCCTTGTGTGGCTTGTGTGGCGGGCTCTGGCTGCATGAGCCAGCCTGTCACCGAACGGCGGCGATCAAGCACCTCGCGCGCCGCGGCCATGATTTCCTCTTCGGTGACCGCCTGCAGGATGCCGGGCCAGGCCTGCACATCCCCGACGGCAAGCCCCGAGGTGAGCGCCTGCCCATAGCGCTGGGCGGTGGATTGCACATTGTCGCGCTCATAGATCAGTGCCGCCTTCATCTGCATCTTGACGCGCCGAAGCTCGCCCTCGTCCACGCCTTCCTCGAGGAAATCGGCCAGCGCCTGATCAAGCGCCGCCTCGGCTTCTTCGAGGGTGATCCCGGCCTTGGGAACAACCGTCAGATTGAAGGTCGTGTCATCAAGCGAGGTGCCATCATAGAAGCAGGCCGTATAGATCGCGATCGGCTTTTCGAACTGAAGCTTGCGCGCGAGATAGGATGTCGTCGGGTTGCCGCCGAGAATTTCCGCCAGCAGGGTGAGAGCCGCGGCCTTCTGCTGTGCGCCCGGATCGCGCTCGGGCGCAAGATAGCTGCGGGTCACGTAGGGCTGGGCCACGCGGGGATCGCGATAGGTGAGCCTGCGCGCGGCGGTCTGTGGCGGCTCCTGCGGGCGCGTTCTGGCGCCGAGGCCCGGCGTGGGGGCGAGCGGGCCGTAATGGCGCTTCGCCATTTCCAGCACTTCGGCGGGATCCGCATCGCCCGAAACGATCAGGATCGCATTGTTGGGCGCGTAATAGCGGCGGTAGAATTCGAGCGCGTCCGCGCGCGTCAGCTTCTCGACCTCATGCTTCCAGCCGATCACCGGGCGCCCGTATGGGTGATTGAGATACTGCGCCGCGCCGCGCTGCTCGCTGAATAGCGCCCCCGGGTTGTTTTCCACCCGCATGTTGCGCTCTTCGAGCACAACGTCGCGCTCGGTGGCGATGTCCTCTTCGGTGAGCTTCAAATTGCGCATCCTGTCGGCTTCCATGCGCATCATCAACTCCAGCCGATCGGCGGCAACACGCTGGAAATAGGCCGTCTGATCGCGGGAAGTGAAGGCATTGTCGGAGCCGCCGTTTTCCGCAACTGTGGCGGAAAGCTCGCCGGCCTTCATGTGATCGGTTGCCTTGAAGAGGAGGTGCTCCAGAAAATGGGCCACGCCGGAAACGCCCGGCTTTTCATCCGCCGAGCCCGCGCGATACCAGACCATATGCACCACGACGGGCGCGCGGTGATCCTCGATCACCACGATTTCCATGCCGTTATCGAGCCGGAATGTGCTCACGTTATCCTTAAGGCCTGTTTCCGCCCGCGAAAACCCGGCAAGCGCTACCGTGAGGGCAAGAGCGACCCCGAACAAGAACGTCTTTCGCATCAATATCCCCTGCTGCTGCAACCCTGCGCAGGTTAAGCCAATATCCGCCACCCGCAACCGCCATATACGCGATTGTGAGCCGCCAGCACCTTACAATTCGGTATGGTTCCGCCGCTCAGGGCAGTGTGGCCGGATCGGGGGGCGCCGAGGGCGTGTAAACACCCAGGCGGCGGAAGCGCTGAAGCTCGCGATACTGATCGAGCGATTGCGCCTCATAGGCACGGTAGTAGCGATTCACGTTGAACCACCGCTCGAGGATCCGCCCCTTGTGGCGCCGCCGCCATTCGAGATCCTCGGCCGCGAGTGTGCGCCGGATATCGGGCTGGAGGCCGTAGCGGGTTGCCCGGGCCATGAGCGCCTTGTCGGCCGCGGTGCCGGCGCCGGGCCTGCCGCCGAGCACGGCCACGGCATCCGCGCGCGGCGTGGGATCGGCCAGATTGGGTGCGCCGAGCCGGGGCGGCGGCAGGGTATTGTAATCCGGCGGATCCTGGAGCGGCTTGTTTGGCAGGATCGCGAATTCATCCGGCCCCTGGCGGTTGGCCGTGATGTTCATCAGCCGGGGCTCCTTACGCCCGCAGGCAGCAAGCGAAAGCGCCGCGATCATCAATATTGCCGTCATGCCCCGCATGGCCGTCACCCGCTCCATAGCAATTCTTTCCGCTGTTTAGCGCATGTTTGGCGGCGCGTCACGGGGTGTTATTTGGGGTTTCCTTCCCGGGAGCGAAAAGGATGAGCCCTATAGCCCCGGCAAACACCGCGATATCCGCTATGTTGAAGGAATAGGGGTTATCGAGCCCGCAGCATGAC
>JALVEX010000239.1 GCA_027030435.1 Paracoccaceae bacterium | reverse complement strand
GTGAGGGCGGCGAGATCGGCGCGGGTGATGCGGCCGTCGCCATCCATGTCGCGACGAAGGCGCTTCAGCGTGGCCAGCGTCACCCCGTGATTGGTGGCGCCGCCCGGATCATCCGGATCATCCACGAACCCGCCCTCGCGGGCCACGATTTCATCAGCGATCTGTTCGATCGAAAGCGTTCTTTCCCGTTCCATCCGGCCCCCACGATGATTGATTTCGCGGGGGGCAGGATGCTTGCGAAGCGGTTAACGCCGCCCTTAGCTGCCGTTCGCATCCTCTTTCGGGTCCACGTAAACGCCCTGCTCCTTCAGCGCGTCCACCACTTCTTTCGGCATGTAGTTTTCATCGTGCTTGGCCAGGATCTTGCTGGCCACGAAGGTGCCGTTCACCAGCCGCCCGGTGCCGACCATCCCCTTCCCCTCACTGAAGAGATCCGGCAGCACGCCGGTGAAGGTGACGGGCACGGATTTGTTGGTATCGGTCACCCGGAAGGAGACGGTTTCGCCCTGCCCGCGCACCAGCGTTCCCTCTTCCACCAGCCCGCCGATGCGGAAGACCTCATTGGGCGGGGGCGGGTTTTCCACCACCTCGGTGGGGGTGCGGAAGAAATTGATGCCGTCCTTCATGGCATAGCCGATAAGCGCGGTGGCGCCCAGAAGCGCGACGAAAGCCAGCACTATCACCTGTATCCTGCGTTTCTTCTTCAAGCCTTTCATGGCATCCTCACGGAAAGAGCGGCGCCCCCGAGAGCCCCGCGGTTTCATCGAGCCCGAGCATGATATTGGCGCATTGCAGCGCCTGCCCCGAAGCCCCTTTCATCAGATTGTCGAGCACCGAGAGGATGATGACGCGCCCCTCCCCCCGGTCCGCCACCACGCCGATATGGCAGCGGTTCGAGCCCTTCACATCCCGCGTGGCGGGCACGCGGCCCATTGGCAGCACGCTCACGAAGGGCTCGGCCCCGTATTTCTCCGCCAGCGCCTCATGCACGGCTTCGCCCGCGCCGCTTGCATAGATCGTTGCCTGCATCCCCCGGTTCATCGGCACGAGATGGGGCGTGAAGCTTGCCAGCACCTCGCGCCCGGCAGCGGCCGTAAGCTCCTGATCGAGCTCGCCCATGTGGCGGTGATGAGCCACGCCGTAGGCGGAGAAGCTTTCGTTCACCTCGGCGAAAAGGCTGCTCTCGCGCAGCGCCCGCCCCGCTCCCGACACTCCCGATTTCGCATCGATCACGATCCCGTCGGGCGCGATCGCCCCCGCCTTCAGAAGCGGCACGAGGGGCAGGAGCGAAGTGGCCACGTAGCAGCCGCTGTTGGCAGTGATGCGCGCGCGCGCGATCTCATCGCGGTAAAGCTCGGGGATGCCGAAGGCCACCTCGGGCTGGAGATCGAGCGCCCTGTGGGGCTGGCCATACCATTTCTCATAGGCCGCGCCGTCGCGCAGGCGGAAATCGGCGGAAAGATCCACCACCTTCACGTGTTCGGGCAGTTCGCGCACCAGATCGTGGCTCACGCCGTGAGGAAGCGCGAGAAAGGCCAGATCGATGCCGGAGAAATCGATATCGGCGATCTTCACGAGATCCGGAAGATCGAGATGGGCGAGATGGGGAAACACCGCGCCCATGGGCCGGCCGGCCTTGCGATCGGCGCTCAGGGCCGCGATCCGCAGATCGGGATGGCCGCTGATGAGGCGCACGAGCTCGGCCCCCGTATAGCCGCTTGCGCCAAGAATGGCGATGGATTTGGTCATGGTCAGACCTCGCTTTTCAGAATGAATCTAGGTGTTTTGGGCGGCGCCTGCAATCAGGCCGGCTGAAAGGCGATCTTTCGTCGCAGGAACTGCGTGGCGCGATCGCTCACCTGGCGCGCGTCCCCGGTGGTGAGGAACCTGTTTTCGCGGCCCTCGCCCAGCATGTCGGGGTGGCGCTCGAGGTAATCGGCGAGGCTCTCGGCCACCAGATTTGCCTGGCTGAACACCTTCACATCCGCCCCCAGCGCCTCCTGAAACACATCGGCGAGAAGCGGATAATGGGTGCAGCCCAGGATCGCCGCCTCGGGATTGGGCATCTTGCGCTTAAGGGCCTCCACATGGCTGCGCACCAGCGCCTCGGCGAGGATCTGATCGCCCTCCTCGATCGCGTCCACCACCCCGCCACAGGCCTGGGCCTCCACATCCACGCCGATGGCGCGGAAGGCAAGCTCGCGCTGGAAGGCGCGGCTGGCGACGGTCGCCGGCGTGGCAAACAGCGCCACATGCTTCACCGCCACCTCGCGGGGCGGGGAATTGTCGCCCCATTTGCGCTCGGTCAGTGCCTCGATCAGCGGCACGAACACGCCCAGCACACGCTTGCCGGGCGGCAGGCCCTCTTCCTGGATGCGCCTCAGAGCCGCGGCGCTGGCGGTGTTGCAGGCGAGGATCACCAGATCCACCCCCTCCTCCCAGATCCGCTCGACCGCCGCCTTGGTGAGCCGATAGACATCCTCGGCATCGCGCACCCCGTAGGGCGCGTGGGCACTGTCGGCGTAATAGACGAGCGGCAGATCGGGCAGGCGCTTCCTGACCGCCTCCCAGACAGTGAGCCCCCCGAGCCCGGAATCGAATATGCCGACAGCCATTTTCCCCTGCACCTGTTTCGCGCGTTGCTCCTTGGGCGGGCCATACACGGGCACGGGCGAAACCACAATGGCCGGCGGCCGGAGCGCGACCCTATTGCGCGGCCATGGGCGCGGCCTCCCCGCCCTTCTCGAAGGCTTCCAGCAGCTCCGCGCGCCGCTTCGCCGCCCGCTCCATCGCCTCCGCCTTCACCGGCCCGAAGCC
>JALVEX010000238.1 GCA_027030435.1 Paracoccaceae bacterium | reverse complement strand
GCTGGTGGGCGCCACCACCCGCCTCGGCCTGCTCACCACCCCCTTGCGCGATCGCTTCGGCATCCCGGTGCGTCTGCAATTCTACTCGGTGGAGGAATTGCACGAGATCGTGCGCCGCGGCGCGCGACTGATGGGGGTGAGCGCCGATGATGACGGCCTGCACGAGATCGCCCGGCGCGCGCGCGGCACGCCGAGGATCGCCGGGCGGCTCCTGCGCCGGGTGGTGGATTTCGCCGTTGTCGAGGGCGGCGGGCACATAAGCCGCGCCATCGCTGATGATGCCCTCACCCGCCTTGGCGTGGATCACCTTGGCCTTGACGGGGCCGATCGGCGCTATCTGCGCCTCATCGCGGAGAATTACAATGGCGGCCCCGTGGGCGCGGAGACGCTTTCCGCCGCGCTCTCGGAGAGCCGCGATGCGCTCGAGGAGGTGATCGAACCCTTCCTTCTGCAGCAGGGCCTCATCCAGCGCACGCCGCGGGGGCGGATGCTGGCCGCCAAGGCCTGGGCGCATCTGGGGCTCGCGCCCCCCCGCGGCGGCGCTGATCTCTTTGGTTGAGGCCGGGCATGAAAGGATTTATGCCTCCGGCGGGGATATTTGCGGACCAGTGATGATGACACCCGAAGAAATCGCGGCGGCCTTTGCCCGCCCTGACGGCAGCTACGCATTCGCCCGTTGGGGGCGGCCGATCGTGCCTGTGGTGTTCGGGGTGGAGGATGAGACGCTGGAGATCGTCAAGGGGGCGATCGAGGCGGTGGTTTCGGTTGCCGGCCATCGCATGGGGCAGATGGACGGCGAGCTTGGCGCCAATCTCATGATCTTCTTCCTGCGGGAATGGGAGGAGCTTCTGGAGCTGGCGAATCTGGGCGAGATGATACCGGATCTGGAGGGGCTGGTGGCGCGGCTGCGAGAGGCGGGTGCGCATCAATACAGGCTTTTTCGTTATGACGAAGCGGGAGCGGTGCGCGCCTGTTTTGCCTTTCTGCGCATGGATGAGGCGGCGCTTTCCCGCCCGGCCGAGGAGATCGCGCTCGCTCTTGCTCTGCGGGTGATCCTGCCCTGGGGCGAAGGCGCGTTTGCCCGCCGGGCGCCGCTCGTTGCGGGCGGGGAAGGGGGAGGTGTCTTGCGCCCCGAATTCGCGGCGATCGTGCGGGCGGCCTATGATCCGGTGCTGCCGGATGTCGCGGATGATCCCTCGCATGCGCTGCGCCTTTTCGCCCGGCTGGAGGCATGACAATGAATGAGCATCGCTTTCCCCTGCGCGTCTATTATGAAGATACGGATCTGGCGGGGATCGTCTATTATGCCAATTATCTCAAATTCATAGAGCGCGGGCGCAGCGAATATGTGCGGGCGCTCGGGATCGATCAAGTGGAATTGAAGGAGGGGCGCGGGCTGGTTTTTGCCGTGCGCCGGGTCGAGGCGGATTATCTTTCGCCGGCGCGTTTCGATGATCGCCTCGAGGTGCTGACCGCGATCGGGCAGATCGGGGGGGCGCGGCTGGTGATGGCGCAGCGGGTGATGCGCGGGGAGGAGGCCCTTTTCACCGCGCAGGTGACGCTGGTGCTGATGAGCCTCGAGGGCCGTCCGGCGCGCATTCCGGCGGATATTCGCGCAAGGCTGGAGGAGGCCGGGGGCAGGCCGGCGGAGAGGTGATGGCATTTCCCTGAAAACTGCGCTATAGCTCTGGGTAATCAGAGCCGCAGAGCGGCCGGGCAAAACGAGCAGGCCAATGGAAACCGAAACACTTGCGATGGCGCAGGGGATTGATTTCTCCTTTCTGGCGCTTTTTGCGCGCGCCACACTGACCGTGAAGATCGTGATGATCCTGCTGATCATCGCTTCCTTCTGGTCATGGGCGATCATCATTCAGAAGCTGATCAATTACCGCCGGGCGCGGCGGCTGGCGGAGGAATTCGATCGTGCCTTCTGGTCTGGCCAGCCGCTCGATGAGCTGTTCGACAGGATCGGCACCGAGCCGCGCGGCGGGGCGGAGAGCGTGTTTGCCGCCGGGATGATGGAATGGCGGCGTTCGCATCGCGCCGATGGCAAGCTGATCGCCGGGGCGCAGCAGCGGATCGATCGCTCCATGGATGTGGCGATCGCCAAAGAGGAAGAGAAGGTCACGCGGGGGCTGAATTTTCTCGCCACCGTCGGCTCCACGGCGCCTTTTGTTGGCCTGTTCGGCACGGTCTGGGGTATCAAGAACGCTTTCGAGGAGATCGCGCTACAGCAGAACACCAATCTCGCCGTGGTGGCGCCCGGCATCGCCGAGGCGCTGATCGCCACCGGGCTTGGCCTGCTCGCGGCCATCCCCGCCGTTATCTTCTACAACAAGCTCTCGACCGACAGCGATCGCCTGCTCACCGGCTATTCCGCTTTCGCCGATGAATTCTCCACCATCCTCAGTCGCCACCTGGACAGCTGACATGGGGGGCGGGGCGAATATGGCCGGCAGGGTGCGAGGCGCGGCTTCTCGGCGTGGGCGGCGTCAGCGCACCAAGCCGATGGCGGAGATCAACGTCACCCCGATGGTGGATGTCATGCTGGTGCTCCTGATCATCTTCATGGTGGCCGCCCCGATGATGACGGCCGGCGTGCCCGTGGAGCTGCCCGAGACAGCCGCCGGCGCCCTGCCAGCCGAGCAGGAGGAGCCGCTGGCGATCACAATCACGGCCGATGGGAAGGTGATGCTCCAGACGAGCGAAGTACCCGCCGATCAGCTGATCGCGAAGCTGAGAGCCATTGCCGCGGAGCGGGAGGGCGACAAGATCTTCCTGCGCGCCGATGGCGCCGTGCCTTACGCGCGCGTTGCCGAGGT
>JALVEX010000237.1 GCA_027030435.1 Paracoccaceae bacterium | reverse complement strand
GGGAAATGGGCGCGCCGATCGATTGGGCGCGCTCGGCCCAGGTGGGAGCCGGCAGCTGGCACCTGCAGGGCTTCATCGACGCGCTGAAGGATTTCACCTTCGAATACGAGTATGCGCCCGGCGAGCACCACATCAGGGAGCCGATCGGCGTGGCCGGGCTGATCACGCCCTGGAACTGGCCGATGAATCAGGTCACGCTCAAGGTGGGCGCGGCGGTGGCGGCCGGCTGCACAATGGTGCTGAAGCCCTCCGAGATCGCGCCGCTTTCCTCTATGGTCTTCGCCGAAGCGATGGAGGAGGCAGGCTTTCCGGCCGGCGTGTTCAACCTCGTGAACGGCGATGGCCCGGGCGTAGGCACCCAGCTTTCCACCCACAGGGATGTGGACATGATTTCCTTCACCGGCTCCACCCGCGCCGGGATCCAGATCAGCAAGGCCGCGGCCCCCACCATGAAGCGGGTGGCCTGCGAGCTTGGCGGCAAGGGCGCCAACATCATCTTCGAGGACGCGCCCGAGAAGGCCGTGAAGATCGGAGCGATAAAATGCTTCAACAACTCCGGGCAATCGTGCAACGCGCCCACCCGGATGCTCGTGCACCGTTCGCGCTATGAAGAGGCCGTCGAGCAGGCGGCTGCGCAGGCCGAGGCCACGGCCGTTGGCCCAGCGCTGGCGGAAGGGCGCCACATCGGGCCGGTTGTATCTGAAGCGCAATTTCACAAGATCCAGGATCTGATCCAGAAGGGAATCGATGAGGGCGCACGGCTGGTGGCCGGCGGGCCGGGGCGGCCGAAGGGGCTCAACCGGGGCTATTACGTGCGCCCCACCGTTTTCGCCGATGTTTCCAACGACATGACCATCGCGCAGACCGAAATCTTCGGCCCGGTGCTCTCGATCATCCCCTTCGAGACGGAGGAAGAGGCGATCGCCATCGCCAATGATACCGAATACGGCCTCACGAACTATGTGCAGTCCGCTGACCCGGAGCGCTGCAAACGCATGGCGCGGCAGCTGAAATCGGGGATGGTGGAGATGAACTACAAGAGCTTCGCCCAGGGCTCGCCCTTTGGCGGAGTAAGGATGTCGGGGCTGGCGCGCGAAGGCGGGAAATTCGGGATCGAGGAGTTTCTCGTGCTCAAGGCCGTGAGCGGCTGGGAAGGGTGAGGCCGGCGGGGGCTGCCTCCTGATCTTGCGGCCCCCGCCCCGCACCCGGGATAATCATGGATCAATGAAGAGGGCTGGGAGCCGGGCGCTTCAGGCCCTTTTCACGATCACTGATCCGACGCTGTAGCCGGCGCCGAAGGAGCAGATGATGCCGAGATCGCCGGGGGCGAGATCATCGGAGTATTTCGAAAACGCGATGATCGAGCCGGCGGAGGAGGTATTGGCGTAGTCCTGCAGGATATTGGGCTGTTCATCAGGGGTGGGCACGCGGCCAAGCACCTTGCGGCCGATGAAATCGTTCATCGCCTTGTTGGCCTGGTGCAGCCACATGCGCCTGAGCTGATCGGGCTGGTGCCCTTCTTCCTCGAGATGGGAGAGCATGTGCCGGGCAACGATCGGCACCACTTCCTTGAACACCTTGCGCCCGTTCTGCATGAACTGCATGTCGCGCCGATCCTTCATGCCATCGGGGCGGCAGCGGCGCAGGAAGCCGTTGTTGTTGCGGATGTTGTTGGAGAACTGCGTGAGGCAGCGGGTGGAGAGGATCTCGAAATGAGGGGTGGTTGCCTCTTCCTTGCGGGTGATCAGGGTGGCGGTGCAGACATCGCCGAAGATGAAGTGGCAATCGCGATCGCGCCACTCCAGATGGCCCGAGCAGATCTCGGGATTGACAACAAGGATGGCCCGGGCGGAGCCGGCGCGGATCATGTCGGCGGCGGCCTGGATGGCGAAGGTGGCGGAGGAGCAGGCCACGTTCATGTCAAACCCGAAGCCATCGATGCCGAGGAGATCCTGCACCTCGATGGCGATTGCCGGATAGGGGCGCTCGTGATTTGAGGCGGCGACGATCACCGCATCCACATCGCCGGCCGTCTTGCCGGCCTTCTCCAGAGCCTTTTTGCAGGCATCCACCGCCATTTCGGCCATGATGGATGGCTCGTCATCCGAACGCTCGCGCAGGAGCGGGTGCATGATCTCGGGATCGAGCACGCCGGATTTGTCCATCACGTGGCGCTGTTCGATGCCACTGGCCTTGACAATGAATTCCTCGCTGGAATGCGCCTTGGGCTCGATCTCGCCGGCTTCTATCTCGCTCTTGTGGCGCTCGTTGAAACGATCGGCATAGGTGTTGAAGGCAGCGACAAGCTCCTTGTTGGTGATGATCTGTTCGGGGGTGAACACACCCGTTCCCGCGATGACCGGCTGATACATTGGCGCCTCCATGATCTCCCCCAAATGCCCCTGACAGGCGGGATGCGTCAAGCCTAGAAAGGCACGGGCGCGCGAAAGCGCATGCCCTTGCCGCCATCCGGGTGGCGCAGGCGCAGGGTTTCGGCGTGCAGCATGAGGCGGGGCGCATTCCGGGCTTCGCCGGTGGCGTAGAAAGGATCGCCGAGGATCGGGTGGCCGATTTCCTTCATGTGCACCCGCAGCTGATGGCTGCGCCCGGTGTGGGGGATCAGCCGCATGCGGGTATTGCCGCCTTCGTGGCGCAGGGCCTTCCAATCCGTCACCGCGGGCTTGCCGCGCTCGAAATCCACATGCTGGCGCGGGCGATTGGGCCAATCCACGATCAGCGGCAGATCCACCGTGCCTTCCCGCTCGGCCACATGCCCCCACACGAGCGCCACATAGCCCTTCTTCATCTGCCGTTTCTCGAACTG
>JALVEX010000236.1 GCA_027030435.1 Paracoccaceae bacterium | reverse complement strand
GGGATCAGCCCTCGGCCTTCTCTTCCGCCTTCGCATCGGCGGCTTCGGGGGCTTCCTCGGCTTTTTCCTCGGCGGGTTTTTCCTCAGCCTTTTCTTCGGCGGGTTTTTCCTCGGCCTTTTCCGCCTCTGCCGGCGCTTCCTCGCTCAGCGCCTCTTCCGCCGGCGCCTCTTCCATCTCGCCGAGATCGACCCCGGCCGCGCCAAGCTGCGCCGTCATCCCCTCGAGCGCGGCGCGCGCCGCGAGATCGCAGTAAAGCCGGATCGCACGGGCGGCGTCATCGTTGCCGGGGATGATGTAATCCACGCCGTCGGGCGAGCAATTGGTATCCACCACCGCCACCACCGGGATGCCGAGCTTGTTGGCCTCGGCCACGGCAAGCGCTTCCCGGTTCACGTCGATCACGAACAGGAGATCGGGCACGCCGCCCATGTCGCGGATGCCGCCGAGCGCGGCCCGGAGCTTCTCGAGCTCGCGGGTCATGCCCAGAAGCTCCTTCTTGGTGAGGCCCTCGGTGGCGCCTTCGAGCTGCTCCTCGAGCGCCTGCATCCGCTTGATCGAATTGGAGATCGTCTTCCAGTTCGTGAGCGTGCCGCCGAGCCAGCGGTGATTCATGTAATACTGCGCCGATTTCTCGGCCGCTTCCGCGATCGGCTGCTGCGCCTGGCGCTTGGTGCCGACAAACAGCACCCGCCCGCCCTTGGCGACCGTATCGTGCACGGCATTGAGCGCCTGATCGAGCATGGGCACGGTCTGTGTCAGATCGATGATGTGGATGCCGTTGCGCTTGCCGTAGATGAACGGCGCCATCTTGGGATTCCAGCGCTGGGTCTGGTGGCCGAAGTGCACGCCCGCTTCCAAAAGCTGGCGCATTGTGAATTCAGGGATTGCCATCCTCTGTTCCTTTCCGGTTTGTTTCCTTGGCGAGGCCGTGAGGGCATGAGCCCAACCGGCGGACGCAAGCGGGATTTCTCCCCGCAGGGCCCAAGCCTTGCCTGTGAAGTGTGCGCGCATCTAGCGCGAAACCGGCCCCCTTGCAAGCCCTTTTGCGCCGCGCCGCGCCCTGCGCCGCCCCGCCGCCCTTGCCTTGCGCGCGCGGGGGGATCATATCTGGCGCATGCTGAAGTTCACCCCCATTCTGCTTGCCCTGCTCTACGGCCTCGCGATCTACCGATTTTCGGTCTGGCGCACCCTGCGCACGCTCGACCGGCGCTCCACCGTGCTCGCCGATCCGGTGCTCGCGCGCCTCACCGAGCGCCTGGCGAGGGCGCTCGATCTGAAACATATCCGGGTGCATCTCTACGAGATCGATCCGGTGAACGGCCTTGCCGCGCCCGATGGGCGCATCTTCATCACCCGTGGTTTTTACGAGAAATACCGCAAGGGGGAGGTCACGGCGGAGGAGCTTGCGAGCGTGATCGCCCATGAGCTCGGCCATGTGGCGCTTGGCCATACGCGCCGCCGGATGATCGATTTTTCCGGCCAGAACGCCCTGCGCGCCGCGCTTGGCATGGTGCTTTCGCGCTTCCTGCCGGGGCTCGGCATCCATATCGCCAATCTGCTCACCCGCCTGCTCGCCGCCGGCCTCTCGCGCAAGGATGAATACGAGGCGGATTCCTACGCCGCCGCACTGCTTTCGAAGGCCGGAATCGGCACCGGGCCGCAGAAATCGCTGTTTCGCAAGCTCGACGCGCTGACGCACAGCCCCGGCGGGGTGATGCCGGCCTGGCTGATGAGCCATCCGCGCACCAGCGAGCGCATCGCCGCGATCGAGAAGCTGGAAAGGCGCTGGGGATTGCCGCCAGGCGAAAACTGAGCCCGCAAGCCGATCCCGCCCGGCCATGCCAGGGACGCGGGAGCTGGGCCCGGAACCAGGCGCCGGCCGGCTCAGGCGCGGTTGCGGCCGAGGAAGGGCAGGATCGCGCGCCGGCCTGTCCGCCGCGCTTGTGTCTTGCGGGGCATCTCATCCCCGGGAGGCTGCCAATCGAGGCTGGCCTCAAGCTCGGCCCGCATCTGCGCCAGCAGCTTTTCGGAATCTTCGGCCGAAGGGTCGGGCAGCCGGGATTCATTCCCCTCCGTTCTGGCGATCAGTTGCGCATGCGCCCCGGCGGTGACGGCATCATGGAGAAAACGGCGGCGACGCCGCTCCAGGCGCTTGCGCCTTTCCTCTTCGGCAATCACCCGAAACAGGAGCGCATGGCGTGCCATGTGCTCATCGCTGGCAATCTTCCTGTCCATGGACCCGGAACCATACATGCGAATCTCTTTCCCTTTTCCTGACAGGAACAGGAAACCACGCTTTGCTGGCAATATTGCGGCAAAGGTTTGGCGCGCCCGTGCCCTGCGCCGGTGTCATTGCGGCAACAGATTCGCAATCATGCCGGGTGTCTGCCATCACGCCACTCGCAAAAAGAGAGGGGCGGCCCCTTCGCGCCGCCCCCGGCTGTAAGTGGCGGCGCGGCCATCGCACCCGCGCCGCCCTACCGTCACCCGTTCACATGTCTTCGGGATAGACCTGCCCGGCGCGGATCTTGTAGCTCCATGCCAGCCCGGCATTCTTCCAGCCGTTCACCACCCGCTGCCCCTTGGCGGGGCCGGCCGTGGCCTTGTCGCCCTCGAAGCCATCCACGACGGACCACACCTGACGATAGCCAAGCCTGCGCAGGATTTCAGCGGCCCGCGCGCTGCGGCTGCCGGAACGGCAGATCAGGATGATCGGCGTATCCTCGCCAACCCCGTTCTGGCCCGCCCAGGCCACGAATGCGGCCTCGAAATCGGGATTGGCTTCAAGGCTGTAATGGCCTTTCTCGGGATCGTATTCCGGGAATGGCGGCAG
>JALVEX010000235.1 GCA_027030435.1 Paracoccaceae bacterium | reverse complement strand
CACGTCATCGCGCACGATGCGCTCGGAAATGAGGATCGAATCCTCGTAGTTGTAGCCGTTCCACGGCATGAAGGCGACGACGACGTTCTTGCCGAGCGCCAGTTCGCCGAGATCGGTGGAGGGGCCATCGGCGATCACCTCGCCCTTCTGCACCCGATCCCCCACCTTCACCAGCGGGCGCTGGTTGATGCAGGTATTCTGGTTGGAGCGCTGGAACTTGCGCAGACGGTAGATATCCACCCCCGGATCGCCGGGCTCCAGATCTTCGGTAGCGCGCACCACGATGCGGGTGGCATCCACCTGATCGATCACGCCCGAGCGCTTCGCCATGATGGCCGCGCCCGAGCCGCGCGCCACGATCGATTCCATGCCGGTGCCCACGAGGGGCGCCTCGGCCTGCAGAAGCGGCACCGCCTGGCGCTGCATGTTCGAGCCCATGAGCGCGCGGTTTGCGTCATCATTCTCGAGGAAGGGGATGAGCGCCGCCGCCACCGAAACAAGCTGCTTGGGGCTCACGTCGATCAGATCGACCGTCTCGCGCGGGCTGAGCTGATATTCGCCGGCCTTGCGGGTGGAGACGAGATCGTTGACGAAACGGCCTTCCTCATCGAGCTTCGCGTTCGCCTGCGCGATCACGTGGCGCTGCTCTTCGGTCGCCGACATGTAGACGACCTCATCCGTCACCTTTCCGTCCACGACCTTGCGGTAGGGGGTTTCGATGAAGCCGTATTTGTTGACGCGCGCGAAGGTGGCGAGCGAGTTGATCAGGCCGATGTTGGGGCCTTCAGGGGTTTCGATCGGGCACATGCGGCCGTAGTGGGTGGGGTGCACGTCGCGCACCTCGAAGCCAGCCCGCTCGCGCGTGAGGCCGCCCGGGCCAAGCGCCGAGAGGCGGCGCTTGTGAGTGATCTCGGAAAGCGGGTTGTTCTGATCCATGAACTGCGAAAGCTGGCTGGAGCCGAAGAATTCGCGCACCGCGGCCGCCGCCGGCTTGGCGTTGATCAGATCCTGCGGCATCACCGTATCGATCTCGACGGAACTCATCCGCTCCTTGATCGCCCGCTCCATGCGCAACAGGCCGACGCGATACTGGTTTTCCATCAGCTCGCCCACCGAGCGCACCCGGCGGTTGCCGAGGTGATCGATATCGTCCACCTCGCCGCGCCCGTCGCGCAGATCCACCAGCGCCTTCACGCAGGCGATGATGTCTTCCTTGTCCAGCGTGCGCTGGGTGTCGGGCTTGTCGAGATCGAGGCGCATGTTCATCTTCACCCGGCCGACGGCCGAGAGATCGTAGCGCTCGCTGTCGAAGAACAGCGTATCGAAGAGCTGCGAAGCGGCCTCCACGGTGGGCGGCTCGCCCGGGCGCATCACGCGGTAGATATCCATGAGCGCGGTTTCGCGGTTCATGTTCTTGTCCACCGCCATGGTGTTGCGGATATAGGGGCCGACATTGACGCCATCGATATCGAGCACCGGAATATCGGTGATGCCGGCATCGAGAAGCTCCTTCAGGGTGCCGCCCTTCACCTCGCCGTCCTTGTCCACCTCCCAGGTGAGCTCGTCGCCCGCTTCCACATAGATGGCGCCGGTTTCCTCGTTGATGATGTCCTTCGCGGCGAACTTGCCGATGATCTCCTCGAAGGGCACGAGGATTTCGGTGACCTTGCCCTCCTCGATCAGCTTCTTTACCGCGCGCGGGGTCACCTTCTTGCCGGCTTCGGCGATCACTTCGCCGGTCTTGGCATCGATGATGTCATAGGGCGGGCGGGTGCCGCGCAGGCGCTCGGGGAAGAATTTCGTGCGCCATGCCTTCTTCTTCTTGTCGAGCTTGTAGTGCACGGTATCGTAATAGGCATCCATGATGCCTTCCTGATCGAGCCCGAGCGCGTAGAGAAGGGTCGTCACCGGCAGCTTGCGGCGCCGGTCGATGCGGGCATAGACGATGTCCTTGGCGTCAAACTCGAAATCAAGCCAGGAGCCGCGATAGGGGATGATGCGGCAGGCGAAGAGGAGCTTGCCCGAAGAGTGGGTCTTGCCCTTGTCGTGATCGAAGAAGACGCCGGGCGAGCGGTGCATCTGGGAAACGATGACGCGCTCTGTGCCGTTCACGATGAAGGTGCCGTTCGGGGTCATGAGCGGCATGTCGCCCATGAACACATCTTGCTCCTTGATGTCCTTCACCGATTTGGCGCCGGTTTCCTCGTCCACATCGAAAACGATTAGCCGCAGGGTCACCTTCAGCGGCGCGCTGTAGGTCATGTCGCGCTGCTGGCATTCCTCGACATCGTATTTCGGCTTCTCGAGCTCGTATTTCACGAATTCGAGCACCGCCGTCTCGTTGAAATCCTTGATCGGGAAAACCGACTGGAAAACGCCCTTCAGGCCCTCGCCATCCATCGGCTCGTCCTGATCGCCCGATTTCAGGAAGAGATCGTAGGAAGATTTCTGGACCTCGATCAGATCCGGCATCTCCAGAACTTCGCGGATCTTGCCGTAGTTTCTGCGGAGCCTCTTCTGGCCAGCGTTCGTATTCGCCATGCTTGAATTCACCTTTCAGCTTTTCGCGGGCACATCCGGCCGGGAAACCGGCTGCGCCGCACACGAAACAGTGCCTTTCCGGGATCCCTTCCTGCACGCCATCCCACCGGCCTGCGCCCGATCCCGCGAACCGCACCTTGAAAAACCCCCGCCCCCGCGGGGCCTTTCCAAGACGGGCTCGGCAGGAGGCGGGTTTTCCCGCCTCCTGCCTGCATCTTCATCCGGCAGGGCAGATCCGCCCCGCATGCCGGATCACTTCAGTTCGACCTCGGCGCCAGCTGCTTCCAGCTTGCCCTTGATCTCTTCGGCTTCCTCTTTCGAGACGCCTTCCTTCACGGCCTTGCCGCCGGCTTCCACCAGCTCCTTGGCTTCCTTGAGGCCAAGGCCCGTCAGCGCGCGGACTTCCTTGATCACCGCGATCTTCTGGGCG
The DNA here is from genome assembly GCA_027030435.1 of Paracoccaceae bacterium. Classification (GTDB taxonomy): domain Bacteria; phylum Pseudomonadota; class Alphaproteobacteria; order Rhodobacterales; family Rhodobacteraceae; genus WFVA01. Next base: position 7,413 of record JALVEX010000235.1, on the reverse strand, counting down.
CCGGCCGACTTCAGGATGACGTCGAATTCGGTCTGCTCCTCGCCGCCACCGGCTTCGCCGCCGGCAGCAGGGCCGGCAACCATCACCGCGCCGCCGGCGGCGGGCTCGATGCCGTATTCTTCCTTCAGGATGTTTTTCAGTTCCTGCGCCTCGAGAAGGGTCAGACCCACGATCTCTTCAGCAAGTTTCTTCAGATCAGCCATTTTACTGTTTCCGTTCTTTCAGTTGTGTTCCAACGCGAAGGCAATTGCCCGATGCGCCGGTCTCGTTTCCGGTTCAGGCCGCTTCCCGCTCTTCGAGCGTGGAAAGGATGCCTGCGATGTTGCTTGCCGGGGCACCGATGGCGCCAGCGATATTGCTGGCCGGTGCGCCGATGCTCGCCACGATCTGAGCGATGAGTTCCTCGCGCGAAGGCATCGCGGCAACAGCCTTGACCCCTTCAACATCCAGAACCGTTTCGCCCATGGCGCCGCCCAGGATCTCGAACTTGTCGTTATCCTTGGCAAACCCGTGCGCCACCTTGGCGGCGGTCACGGGATCTTCCGAATAGGCGAGCACCGTCATGCCGGTGAGGAAGTCAGCAATGCCTGCGCAGGGCTTCCCCTCAAGGGCAATCTTGGCGAGCCTGTTCTTGGCAACACGCACGGATCCGCCCGCCTCGCGCATGCGCGCGCGCAGATCCTGCATCTCGGCAACCGTGAGACCGGCGTAATGTGCGACCACGATCACGCCAGAGCTTTCAAAGATCTGGCCGAGTTCCTCGACCACTCTCTCTTTTTGTGCTCTATCCACAGTTTCACTCCAAATTTGGAAGGCTTGCGCCCTCCGGCTCAGTTGTGCCCCGCCGGGGCGGGGCGTTCGGGTCCAGTTTCAGGGTCCCGAGGCCAGATCGCCCGAGGTCTTCACCCCGTGCTCCTTTCTCGTTCCCCATCTCGGGAAGGACTTCCGGGCCCGGCTCGCGCCGCTCCCCGCCCTCCGTCTCGGACAGGACGGAGCCTTCCGGCCCCGCCATTCACCGGGCCCGAAGGCCCGGCAAATCTCTCAGTTTCCGGTGGCGGAATCGATATCCACCGAAACGCCGGGCCCCATGGTGGAGCTCACGGCAATCTTCTTCATGTAGGCGCCCTTCACGCCGGAAGGCTTGGCCTTCTGAACGGCATCCACGAAGGCGCGGAGATTTTCGGCCAGCTTCTTCTCGTCGAAGGAAGCCTTGCCGATCCCGGCATGCACAACCCCGGCCTTCTCCACCTTGAACTGCACCTCGCCGCCCTTGGCGGCCTTCACCGCCTCGGCCACATCCATCGTCACCGTGCCCACGCGCGGGTTCGGCATCAGGTTGCGGGGGCCGAGCACCTTGCCGAGCCGGCCGACGATCGGCATCATGTCGGGCGTGGCGATGCAGCGATCGAAATCGATCTTGCCGCCCTGAACCGTTTCCATCAGATCCTCGGCGCCCACGATATCGGCCCCGGCGGCCTTGGCCTCCTCGGCCTTCTCGCCGCGGGCAAACACGGCCACGCGCACATCCTTGCCGGTGCCGTGCGGCAGCGCCACGACGCCGCGCACCATCTGATCGGCATGGCGCGGATCAACCCCGAGGTTGACGGCAACCTCGACCGTTTCATCGAATTTCGCGGTCGCGGTATCCTTCACCAGCTTCACCGCCTCCTCGACCGAAACGTTTTCCTTCCCGGCGACCACCTCGCGGGCGGCCTTCATGCGTTTTCCGACTTTTGCCATGATCCTACCCCTTGACCTCGATGCCCATCGAGCGGGCGGACCCCATGATGATCTTCATCGCCGCCTCGATATCATTGGCGTTGAGATCCTTCATCTTCGCTTCGGCGATCTCGCGGATCTGATTCATGGACACGCTGCCCACGGTTTCGCGGCCCGGTTCATGCGCCCCGGATTTCACCTTGGCAGCCTTCTTCAGGAAATAGGACGCCGGCGGCGTCTTGATTTCCATGGTGAAGGACTTGTCCTGGTAATAGGTGATCACCGTCGGGCAGGGGGCGCCCGGCTCCAGATCCTGCGTCTTGGCGTTGAACGCCTTGCAGAATTCCATGATGTTGATGCCGCGCTGACCAAGCGCCGGCCCCACGGGCGGGGACGGGTTCGCCTGACCTGCGGGCACCTGCAGCTTCATCGTGCCTGCGAGTTTCTTGGCCATCTGGCCTTCTCCTTCTTCTCACCACCGCCCGGGCGCGCCCCGGCGGCTTTGCGGTTGCGTGGTCCGGCCGGTCACGCGCGCGCGCCGCACCTCCCACGGGTTCACAATCAGGCTTCTTTCGTAACCTGGTTGTATTCAAGCTCGACCGGGGTCGCCCGGCCGAAAATCATCACCGACACCTTCAGGCGCTGGTTTTCCTCGTCCACATCCTCGACGGTGCCGTCAAAGCCCTCGAAGGGTCCGTCCGTCACCCGCACCTTCTCGCCCACGGTGAAATTGATCAGCTGGCGCGGCGATTCCTGGCCCTCTTCCACGCGGTTGAGGATCTGATTCACCTCCGAATCGCGCATCGGGATCGGCTTGCCCTTGGTGCCGAGGAAGCCCGTCACCCGGTTGATCGAATTGATCAGGTGATAGCCCTTGTCCGACATCTCCATGCGCACCAGCACATAGCCGGGCATGAAGCGGCGCTCGGTCGTCACCTTCTTGCCGCGGCGTACCTCGATCACCTCTTCGGTGGGCACGAGAACCTCTTCGATTTCATCCTGAAGGCCGGCCTCCTCGGCGGCGTGTTTGATCTGCTCGGCGATCTTTTTCTCGTAGTTCGAGAGAACGCTCACCGAATACCACCGTTTTGCCATTGCTGCCTCAGCCTTCAGATCCATCCGGGAATTCCCGGAAAATTTCACGTTTCCAAGCGGTTACACCGCCACTGCCATCAACAAAAAACAGCGCGCAACCCGAATCATTGCACGCCTCTCTGGATGGTGCCGCCCGCATTAGCTCCGAAACCGCGCGATTTCAAGCCTTTCCGGCGGCAAAATCTTCAGCCGGCCATATCGAGGATCATCTGCAACCCGCCCTTGATGAGCAGATCGACCATGGAAAAGAACAGCGCCGTGAGCGCCGCCATCACGAATACCATGATCGTCGTCAGCAGGACTTCGCGCCGCGTCGGCCATACGATCTTCGCCGCTTCTGCGCGGACCTGCTGGATGAACTGGAAGGGGTTGGTCTTTGCCATTGTCGCGGATACCTGCTGGATGCCTAGATGCGGCCGGATGCCGATCCCGGGCAGATACGCCCAAATGCCAGCCATTTCAAGAGTGGATGGCGCAAACCATCGCCGCGCCCGTCCCGGTGCTTCACATTGGCCTCACGGCGAGGTGACAATCCGCTCGCGACAACTCCCGCAGCCTTGCATCGCCTGTTACCGGCCCAGCGCCTAGACTGTGGCACGGACCGAACGGAAAGGAAGGGATGATCATGGAGGGAGATCACGTCACCGCCCCCGATATGAGCAGGCGCCGCGCATTTCTCAAAGCCGGAGCGCTGGCCGCCGTCGCCGCCCTGCCCGGCCTGCGCCCCGGAGAGGCCAAAGCGCAGAGTACGGAGGCCCGATGCCCGCCCGCAGATGACTTCACTTTCGAGGTCACCCGCAGCGAAGAAGCCTGGCGTGCGCTCCTGAGCGACGAGGAATACCGGATCATGCGCGAGGGCGGGACGGAAAAATTCAACGCCAGCCCCTATCATGGCCCCATGCCCGAAGGCACCTATACCTGCAAGGGCTGCTGCCTCACGCTCTACAGTTCGAAGTGGAAGAAGGTTCTAGACATGGGCTTCGTCTTCTTCAGGCATTCCGAACCCAATGCCGTCCTCACAGGCATCGAAACCTTCAATCCCTACATGAAGAAGGAAGAGCCCAAGGCCCTTACTGAAGTGCATTGCCGCCGCTGCGGCAGTCACCTGGGCCATATTCTCATCGTGGTTCCGGGCGAGATGCTTCATTGTATCAACGGCACCGCCCTGCGCTTCGTTCCAGCCACGGCCTGAGGTAAGCTTAGGACTCATCGCCCGCACGAATGCGCCAGCCCATCCTCGTGGCCCGGCAACACGCCGGGCCTTTTGCTGTCTGCCGAATGGCCCGGCTCCTGATCCCCCGTCCTGGCATCCGGCAGATGCGGCCAACACACGAAAAAATGATTCACGGATTGTTTTAATGCCGAAACATGAGCAACACCCCGGGCAGTGGCGTGAGCGGTCACATGAACGCTGCGAAAACCAATCCGAAATATTGGTATTTACCAATAAATAACAATAGCTTGCCCCTCGCTCACAAAATGAGCACGAAGTCGTGTTCCAGAAGCTCTGTCAAAACAATCCTCTTTGATCTGTCGTGAGCGGATTCGTGTTTTTACCCCGCCATCTTTCAAACGCAAGAAGGAGATGCCGGAGATGCAGACATGTTCCGGTGAAGACGAAACCGAAAGGAAAAGAAGATGAAACGGACATTCACGACGATCATGACAGTGGCAACCCTCTCTCTCGCCCTTGCCGCCGGCTCGGCAAACGCGATGGGTGACGAGCTTGACCAGCTCACCCGCGCGCTCAAGAACGAGCTGACGCAGCTTGGCCTGCCCACGGATCACCTTCAGGATCTGACCCTTGCCGATATTTCGGCAATTCAGGGAATGCTGAACAGCGAAGACGGCATGGGCAAGGTTCAGGGCATCAAGAGGATACTCGACAAATACGAAAACTGAGCCCCCTTCCGAGGCGAAAAACGGGCACTGCTTCCATTCCGAAGCGGTGCCCTTTTTGCATTCTGATCACGCGCGCCAGCTGCCTGCTGGCCTGGCCGGAAATGTTCTCCACGGCCCAATATTTAACCCGCCGGAAAGGCCTGGCAGGGGTGGAGGGACTTGAACCCCCGACCCTCGGTTTTGGAGACCGATGCTCTACCAACTGAGCTACACCCCTAGGCCTGTTTCGCTAGCTATTGCCAAAGCGGCATGAAATCAAGAGCCGTTTTGCCTCTCCGAGGGACTTACCCTTCAGCGTATCGCTCCGGCGAATTGATTCGCCCCGCACCCTTTCCGCTCACGGCAAAACCGCTCCTCTTCACCTGCTGGTGAGCCGTTCCCGGCATCCCGCTCCCGCTTGCGTGAAAGGAATGCACGCGGCCGTGATGCCACGAATTCGTGACATCCCGTTGCAATCCCGGTTCTGCGGGCCATCTCACGAGATCATCTCGCAGAGAGGAGCAATTGCAACATTCATCAGGATGAATCCAAGTTATTGATTTGTATGATACTTAACCAATATACACCTGCTTTTTCCACCACCGCAGAACCCACCCCCGATCACGTTCAAGGCAAAGATCGCGTGATTTTTCGTGTGCCCATACGTGATTTCACGCAGGCCGGTTTCGCCTCTATCCAAGTCGGTGTCGGCGCAAGAAAGCGCCAGTACGAAACCCGACGAAAACGAAACCCGAAAGGAAAACGAAATGAAACGTATCTTCACCCTCACCGCGGCCGCACTGATCGCAACTGCCGGCGCCACTGCCGCCATGACGGACGCCACCTCGGTGAACGTCCAGGAAATCCGCGGCTATGCGCCGAATGCCAATGTGGCCGCGCTCTCCAATGCCGACATCAACGCCCTCCTCGCCATCATCCACAGTGGCGACAGCGAGAGCGAAAAGTCGCACACGGTGCGGGCCTATCTCATGCACGCCAACTGATCCAGCCCGCAATTCTCAAGCAAACGATACTCGAAAAAGGAACATGACATGAAACGCATCCTCACCCTCACCGCCACCGCGCTGCTCGCGGGCGCAGGCGCCGTCAGCGCAATGAGCGTGCCCTCGAACGTCGAGATCAGCGAGATTCGCGGCTATGCACCGAATGCGGATCTGAGCGGCCTATCCGCCGGCCAGGTTGCCGCCCTTCAGGCCATCATCCACGGCAATGACAGCGAAGGCCGGGCTGGCCGCGAGGTTCGCAACTACCTGAGCAAGCTGAACTGATCACCACCACCACTCACGGCAAGAATGAAAGGCCGCCTGCCGAGGGCGGCCTTTCTCCCGTATGGCTGGCGGAAAGAAGCGCATCCATCCCAGCGCCTCAATCCAGGCGCAGCACCAGTTCCACCCGGCGGTTTTTCGCCCGTCCGGCTTCGCCTTGGTTGCTCGCAACCGGGGCAACCGGCCCGATTCCGACCGCCATCAGCCGACCCGGATCAATGGCATGGTCGCGCGTCAGCGCCTTGACGACGGAAGCCGCGCGCCGGCGGGAGAGATCGAGATTGTAATCGTATTTCCCCGTGGCGTCCGTATGCCCGACCACGAACACCCGCGCCTCGGGGTTGGCCATGAGCCAGGCGGCGATCTGCTCGAGCGCAGGGCGGGAGGCGGGCTTCAGACGATCGCTGTCATGATCGAACAGGATCCCTTCCAGGATCACCCGCCCCTGCTCGGAAATATCCGAGCCGATCTTTTCCGCGGTCACGATCTCGAGCCTGTCATCCACCTCGCCCGATTCCACGATCTGCAGGAAAAGCCAGTTTTCCTTCCCCCATGTCGTCTTGACCGTGAAGGCATAGACAGCCACCACCGCATCCCGCCCCCGCAACTTCCCCCGTGCCACAAGCATGTGGATCGGGCGGGAAAGCGGTGGGAAATCCACACCCGCCAACGGCTCGAGGGCCTTGTAGGCCAGGCCCTTCGGATCATCCTGATCGATCAGGATTTCAAGGCCCAGTTTTTCCAGGTTCTTCCTGTAGATCGCGGCGGCCGCATCCGGGCCGATATCGGCCGGCAGCCAGTAGACGAGATCCCAGGCCTCGCCCTCCGCCTGCCCCGCAGCCTCCACCTTCCTGCCGCTGGCATCCATCCGCTCAGGGTATCCGATACGGGCGAATTTACGGTGGCTCCCCGCTGCGATCAGACTGCCCGGAATGCGCCCGATCACCGGGTGATCCGCAACCCCCGGCGCATCCGCCTCCGGCACCCGAAGCCTTGCGTCGGCAGGCGCGCAAACAAACAGGAGCACAAGCGCGAGGAGCGCGCGCGCCAGCGCCTTCGGATTGAACATGCCCGAGAGCCTTGCCGCATGCGTATCGGCAATATTTCGCATCATCGCTTCCCTCCCTGTGCGTGCCGGGCGGGCGCTCAGATGCCCGTGCACCCGGCAATTGCCTGCGTGCCCGATTATTCTTCACAATCCCGCACCGGGCAAGAGCGCCCCGCCAGCGCGCAGACAGGAAAAGGGCCCGCCTTTCGGCGAGCCCTCCGCTTTCAGCCCGAGATTCAGCCCCTCGGGCCGCAATCACTCGATGATCTTGGAGACGACGCCAGCGCCGACGGTGCGGCCGCCTTCGCGGATGGCGAAGCGCAGGCCCTCTTCCATGGCGATCGGCGCGATCAGCTCGACCTCGAACTTCAGGTTGTCGCCCGG
>JALVEX010000234.1 GCA_027030435.1 Paracoccaceae bacterium | reverse complement strand
GCGCCAGCCCCCGAGAAGCACCTTGTCGCCCGGCTTGTAGCGGGGATCGGAGCTCTCCTCGACGGTGCCGGCGAAATCCACCCCCGGCACATGCGGCCATTCCTTCACCAGCCGCCCGCCATCGGGGCGCATGCACAGGCCGTCCTTGTAATTGAGGGTGGAATATTCCACCGCCACGGTGACATTGCCCTCGGGCAGGGCGCTTTCCTCAAGCTCCCGCACCGCGATATTCACCTTGTCGTCATCTTCCTTTTCAACGACCAACGCCTTGAAAGCCATCCTTCTCACTCCTCTCCATAGCCCTTGGGCACCGCGATATCGGGCAGCGCGCGGGCGCGTTTTTGCAATGCGCGGCCGATCACCACGCGGCTGATCTCGGTTGTGCCGTCCACGATCCTGAGCATCTGCGCGAGGCGCGAAAGGCGGTCCATGCCGTATTGCTTCAAAAGCCCCGAGCCGCCCAGCACCTGGGTGCAGGTTTCCACCGCCTCGAGCGCCGCATCGGGCACGAAGCGCTTGGCATGCGCCGCCATCAGCGGGCCGTTTTCACTGCCGAGCGCCTCGGCGGCGGCACGGTAAAGGAGGCGCGAGGCCTCGAGATTGGTGGCCACGTCCCCGAGCATCCACTGGATGCCCTCGAGATCGAGATTGACGCCGCCGAACATCCTGCGCCGCGAAGCATAAGCGAGCGCCGTATCGAGCGCCGTTTCCATCAGCCCGCAGCAGCCCGAGGCGATGGAAACCCGGGCGATATCGATCGCCATCAGCGCGCCCTGAAGCCCCTGGCCCGGCGGCAGGATGATGTTTTCCTCCGGCACGGTGACCTCATCGAGAAACATCTCCGCCAGCGGCAGGAAATTGTAGCTCGGGGTTTCATAGCGCGGGCCGAAGGAGAGCCCCGGCGTATCCTTGGGGATGGCGATCATCGCCATGTCCTTGTGGCCGGGCTTGTCGGACGTTTTCACCACCGTCAGATACACATCCGCCTCGCCCGCGAGGCTCACCCAGGCCTTCTTGCCGCTGATCGTCCAGGTGCCGTCGCCGTTGATGCGCGCGCGCGTCAGCATGTTGGCGGCGTCCGAGCCCGATTGCGGCTCCGTGAGCGAGAAATTGGCGAGCCTGCGCCCCGCCGTGAGATCGCGCGCCCATTTCTCCCTGAAGCCCTCGGTGCCAAACCCGCAGACGGCATAGGTGCAGATATTGTGCATCGAAAGCGCAAAGGCATAGGCGCCATCGCCCTTGCCAAGCTCTTCGTAAACCCGGATGCCCTCCGCAAGCGCCAGCCCCTGCCCGCCCCATTCCTCGGGCGCGTAAAGCCCGGTAAGTCCGAGCGCGCCGGCCTGATCGGAGGCCGCGCGCGGCCATTCGCCGGCTTCGTTCCAGGCGTCCACATTGGGCCTGATCACCTCGTCGGTGTGCTGGCGCGCGCGCTTCAGGATTTCCTCGATATCGGCCATGGCTCCCCCCTGTCTGATGGAATCGGCAAATGTCTTACATTTGCTGCAGTGTTGCCACAGCGCCAATTGTCTGACAAATGAAAAGTGATGAAAACCGATCTCGAAACCAGCCGCGCCCTTTCGGTGCAGATCGCCGAGGCGATCCGTGATGCGATCGTTGCCGGCACGCTGATCGTCGATGAGCGGCTTCCGAGCGAGGCGGAGCTGGCGGCGAAATTCGGGGTTTCGCGGCCCACGGTGCGCGAGGCGCTGAAGCGGCTTGCGGCGCAGAACCTGATCCGCACCCAGAGGGGCGCGAGCGGCGGGGCCTTCGTGAACCGGCTCTCCTTCGAGGATGCCTATGGCCAGATGATCACCACCTCCACCCTGCTCCTGTCGATGAACGAAGTGGATTTCGAAACCGCCTGCGAGGCGCGCTTCACGCTCGAGCGCGCCTGCGCTCCCCTGGCGGCTGAAAGGCGCGGGCGGGAGCATCTCGAGCGGATGCAGGCCGAGATCGCCCGCCAGGCCCGCCCCGGGCTCACGGACGAGGATTTCTGCGCCTCCGACGTGGCCTTCCACCGCGCCCTGGTGGACGGCGCGCGAAACCCGGTGCTTTCCTACCAGCTCGCCGGCGCGATCGAGGCCATCGAGCCGCTGATGAACATGATCACCTTCACCGCACGCTCGCGCGAACGCATCGTGTGCCTGCACCGCCGCATTGCCGATGCGATCGAGGCGGGCGACGGCCATGCGGCGGATCGCGAGCTGGCGGCGCTCGCAACCTATACCATCGCCCTTGCGCACGATGTGATGGCGAAGCGGCGGCACGCGGGCCGGTAAGCGGGCCGAATGCGGAAAATTCCCCCTCCCGCCCCTTTGCAAATCCCCGCGCCGGCCCTATATATGGGCTGTCCCTTCGGGGACTATGGACATAAAGGCGCCCGTAATAAGCGGACCGGACCCGGGGGCGGTACCCGGCGGCTCCACCAAATATCCTTCATTTGGGGATCATGGGGCCGAAACAGGATCGACGGCCGTGTAAAGGGGTTAGCTTTGTCCCGGTGAGATACCACCGTTATCGGTTCACCCAAGCTAGTTGCAAATGACAACAAAGCTCCGGTTGCTCTCGCTGCGTAAGCAGTGCGAAAGACCGAAAATCTGAAGCCCTTGTGCCTAGCAGCGCAAGGCGGGGTTCGCAGGCACCTGGCAACAGAAGCCTGCACTTTCATTTCTCACCCCCCGAAACACAATGCAGAAATCACCGCCCGCGGCGTCTTCCCTTCCCCGCGAATCCGTCTATGTTGGAGAGGACGACAGTTCAGGGGATGAGAACATGTCCGACGGACCCGACACCATCGATTATGGCAACCTGATGCACCGCGCCATGCGCGGGCTCATTCAGGA
>JALVEX010000233.1 GCA_027030435.1 Paracoccaceae bacterium | reverse complement strand
CGGCACCAGCTTCAGCATGGCAGCGGTGATGATGCCGAGCGTGCCCTCGGCGCCGATCATGAGATCGCGCAGATCATAGCCGGTGTTGTCCTTGTGGAGCGGGCCCATCAGATCCATCACCTCGCCCGAGGGCAGAACCGCCTCGATCCCGAGGCAGAGCGCGCGCGCGTTGCCGTAGCGCAGCACGTTCGAGCCTCCCGCATTGGTGGAAAGCACGCCGCCGACGGTGGCCGAGCCGCGCGCCCCGAAGGTGAGCGGGAAGGAAAGCCCCTCGGCTCCGGCCGCCTCATGCAGGCTGGCAAGCACCACGCCCGCCTCAACCCGCGCGGTGCGCGCGGCGCGGTTGATCTCCTGAATGCGATTGAGCCGCGAAAGCGAGATCATCAGCGCGCCCTCGTTCATGGTGCCGCCCGCAAGCCCCGTGTTGCCGCCCACCGGCACGATCGCCGCACCTTCTGCGGCGGCGCGCTTCACGATCTCCGCCACCTCCTGCGTATTGCCCGGGCGCAGCACGGCGCGCGGGCGGCTCTTGTATTTGCCCGTCCAGTCCTGCGCGTAGGGGGCCATGTCGGCGCCCCGCAGCACGTGTCTTGCGCCGATGATCCCGGCGATTTCATCCACAAGGCTCATTCCTCGCCTCCCTTCGGCTCCTGCCCCGGATATGGCGGCCCCGTTCGTGCTGGCTGATCCTCCCGCCGGCGCTGCAAACGGGCGATTGCACATGCGCCACGGTGAAGCGCAGGTCATGCGGGCATCTGGCGGAAAGGGGGATCAGCCGTCAAGCCAGATCGGGTTGGACCATGCCCTTTTGCCCGTGCCGTCGATCACCGTGACCCGCACCCAGGGGCTGGCGGCGAAGCGGTCGAGCGCGATCGTGGCCGAGGCAAGCCCCTCGCCGCATTCGAAGCTTGCGGCCGTCACATTGCCCTGCACGGCGATGGTGGAAGCGGGGGAGCATTTCACCTCGATGGCGCGTTCGGTGAGGCGGATATCATGGATTTCGGGGCCGCTCGAGGCGTAGAAATCGCCCGCCTTCAGGGCCGAGAGCAGGGCTTCGGGGCTGTTATCGCGCGCCTTCACCATGACCCAGCCGCCGAAGTGATCGGGATTGTGGAAATGGGCATCGTCCGTGGCGATGGCGGTGAGGCGGCGGCCCTCGTTGAGCATGTGTTCGAAGGAAAGCAGGCCATCGCCGCGATCGCACTCGACGGCGCAGCCGTGGTTGTAGATCTCCACCGCATGGGCGGCGGTGATGCGGCGCGCGTCGGCCTCGGTGAGGCCCGACCAGTGCGGATGCGCGATCGCCACGAAAGCCCCCGCCTCGCGCGCCCGCGCCGCGAGTTCGGCCGCGCTTTCGCTGCATTCGGTGTGCATGAAATGGGGCACGTCGGGGGGTGCGAAATCCTCCGGCAGGCCGACGGCGAGGATATGCCAAAGCCCGCCGTTGTCCATCGCGTCGACATGAAGTTCGGCGCCGGGGATCGTGGTGAAATCATCCGCCCGGAAGGCGCGGGTATCGGTGATCGGATAGCCATACATGCCGAGGAAATGATCGGTGATCGAGATGAAATCATAGCCCGCCTCGCGGTAGCGCCGGCACACCTCGCCAGGCGCAAGCGCACCATCGGACATATCGGAATGGGTGTGCAGATTACCCTTGAAGAAGCGCCCCGGCGCGGTGAAGAAGGACATGGCCATGAGCGCCTCCCGATCAGATATGCCCGGCATTTATCCAAGCCTTGCCATATTGCGTGGAGGGAGCAATCACGGGGGCGACATTGGGGCGTCGCTTTCCGTCAGGCGCCGATTTCGAGTTCGCCAAGCGGGATGGCCCATTGCGAGGCGTGCATGTCGCGGTCTTCGCGGCTTCCCTGCACCACGGGGCGGGGAAGCGAGAATTTCAGCACCTTGAGCGCAGGCAGCTCGAAGCGCTTCACATCCGCTTCCCGCGCGCCGTAAAGGGCGGCGATGCGGGCGGAGGGGAGGGCACTTCGGATGGTATCGAAGCTTGCAGCGTCAGTGCAGAAGATATCGAGGGTCAGCACGAAGGGGCCGGCATTCTTGGCGCGGATGCGGGGGGCGATATCGGCAAGGCGGGGCATGTCAGAGCTGCTCCGTCTCGATGCGGAAAGGGGCCATCGGATCATCGCAGGCGAGCACGTGATTGAGGCAGAATTCATGGAGCGCGCCGCGATCCCATTCCGGCGGAGAAAAGGGGAAGGCATGGGTGGCCTGTGGCTCGTCGGGCCCGAGCGGCATGTGCAGGAGGTGCGGGTTGGCAAGGCGCGCGATCTCATGCGCGCTGGCCTGATCGGGCGCGGTGGCAATCAGCAGCACGCCGATTTCGCAGGGGCTGCCCGGCGCGTTTTCGAGGGGGCCGAGGGTGGCATCCTCGCCGATGCGGCGAAGCTCGAGGTGATACTGGCCGGGCGCGAGGCCAAGGCGGGCGGCGATCTCGCCGCGCAGCGTTTCTTCAAGGCGCGCACACCATTCGCGCGCCCGGGCCACGTAGCGCGGATCGCGCAGCAGCACCAGCGCAGAAGACTGATACCCGGCCAGCCGCGCGCCTTCGAGCTTCACGCTGTAGGGGCCTTCTTCCCACGCCGCGCCCTCCACCCGCACCGCGCCATCGCCTGCCGCCTCATAGCGCGCGCCGCTCACATCCAGCATGCCCCCGGGCTCGTGCAGGCGGATCGGATCGGCGTTCTCGTAGAGCATGTGCGCGGCCACCAGATCGGGGGTGCAGCAGGCGCCTTTGGCCATCGGGCGCACCGTAAAGCCCGCCTGATCGAAATCGATCACGATCACGCCCGAGGTCGGATTGGTGGAACAGAGCGCCCCGCATTCCCCGATCTTGG
>JALVEX010000232.1 GCA_027030435.1 Paracoccaceae bacterium | reverse complement strand
CGCGGCCAGGGCACCGGCTATTCCGGCATCGAGAACCCGCTGTTCTACAAGGAAAACACGCGCATGTTCTATGGCGATGCCAAGCACAGCATGGATGAGGTGCTCAAGCGCATCGATTGACGAAGGCCCGCCCCCCGGCGCTTTGCCGGCCGGGGCGCGGGCCCGCATATGCGGGGGCGTGAGATGAGCGAGAGCGCGGCGCATGAAACGCAGGCAGGCGAGGGAGAGCCGCCCGGCGGCGGGATCTCCGATCACCCGCTGCGCTATCAGCTTGCCAACGAGCTGCACGCGCGCCCCTTCCCCGCGATCGATGCCCCGAGCCACGCCCTTCATCTGGCGTTCAAGAACCCGCATGATGCCGCCAACCGCGATCGGGCGCGCGATCGGGCGCATCTGATCGAACTTCTCGATCGCCACGGCGCCCCCCATCCGCCCCCCGACGCCACCCATTACTACGGCCGGATCGGGCGCTACTGGCTGAAATGGGAGCTGCATACCGAATTCGTCACCTATACGCTGTTTGGCGAAGGGGTTGCGGGCAAGCCCTTCGATCCCGCCATGTTCGAGGTCTTCCCCGCCGACTGGCTGGCCCGCGCGCCGGGCCGGCGGCTCACATCGGCGCTGATCCGCATCGAGGAAATGCCGGGGGAGGATCCGCGCGCGCCGGAGGTGGTGGCCGCCATCGATGCGCGGCTCGAGGAATGGTTCGTGCCCGAGAGCCTCGCCGTTTCCTGCATCGCCGATTGCATGGCGGTGGTGGCCGGGGATTTCCGCATCGATCCCGCCGGCCATCTGCGCTTCGCGGTTTTCGTGCGCAAGGGGATCAGCCCGCGCCGTGTGGGGCGGATCGTGCAGCGGCTGTGCGAGGTCGAGACCTACAAGACAATGGCGCTTCTCGCCCTGCCGCGCGCCCGCGCGATCTCGCGCCGCCTGGCCGCGCTCGATCTGAAGATGCAGGATCTCATGGCCCATATCCGGGGCCGCGAGCGCCCGGAGGAAGAGGTGCTCGAGGAACTGCTGGCGATCGCTGTCGAGGTCGAGAACCTGATCGCGCAGTCAAGCTTCCGCTTTTCCGCCACCGAGGCCTATCAGGCGATTGTCGAGGAGCGGCTGGCGACGATGAAGGAAGAGCGTTTCCCCGGCCGTCAGACCTTCGGTCAGTTCATGCTGCGCCGCTTCGAGCCGGCCATGCGCACGGTGCGTTCCGTCGCCCGCCAGCTCGAGGGGCTCGCCGGGCGCGCCAAGCGGGCGGGGGATCTTCTGCGCACCCGCGTCGAGGTGGCGCGCAGCGCCCAGAACCAGCAGCTTCTGGCCAGCATGGACAGGCGCGCCGATCTGCAACTGCGCCTGCAAAAGACGGTCGAGGGCCTGAGCGTGGTGGCGATCAGCTATTACGCCGTCAATCTGGTGACTTACGCGCTCTATCCGCTGGCCCACCGGCTGGAGATTTCCAAGACCATGCTGAGCGCCGCCGCGACTCCCTTCGTGGTGCTGATCGTGTGGTGGATCGTGCGCCGCATCAGGAAGGCGCATGAGCCCTGAGCGGGTGAGGAGCCCGTGAAGGCAAGCAGCCCCGGATCCTGACCGCAATATTCATGGATCAGTGATGACAGGCTCAGCTTTCCGGCCGGGCCGCGCTTTCCTCTTCTGCCGCCTCTGCCGCCGCTTCTTCCGATTCGGCGATGCGCGCCACGGAGACGACCGTTTCACCCTTGCCGGTATCAAAGACCTTCACCCCGCCGGCCGAGCGCGAGCGGAAGGAGATATCGGCCACCGGCACCCGGATCGACTGCCCCTTGGAGGTGGCCAGCATGATCTGATCCTCGATATCCACCGGGAAACAGGCCACCAGAGGGCCGCCGCGCATGGCCTTGTCCATCGCCGCCACGCCCATGCCGCCGCGCCCGCGCACCGGGTAGTCATGGCTCGAGGTGAGCTTGCCCTGGCCAAGCGCGGTGATGGTGACGAGCAGATCCTCGGCCGCGAGCATCTCCTGGAAACGCTCGGGGGAAAGTTCGCCCGCGTCAGTGATCTCTTCGCTCTCGCCCTCGCCGCCATTGGCAAACATCGCCCGGCGCATCCTGAGATAGGCGGCGCGCTCTTCAGGGGTGGCCTCGAAATGGCGGATCACCGACATTGAAACCACCTTTTCACCCTCCTGCAGGCGGATGCCACGCACGCCGGTGCTGTCGCGCCCCTTGAACACGCGCACGTCCGTTGTCGGGAAGCGGATCGCGCGGCCGCCGGCGGTGACGAGCATCACGTCGTCATCCTCGGTGCAGATGCGCGCATTGACGAGCTGCACGCCCTCGGGAAGCTTCATCGCGATCTTGCCGTTGGCGCGCACATTGGTGAAATCGGAAAGCTGGTTGCGCCGCACGTCGCCCGCATCGGTGGCGAACACGATCTGGAGCCTGTCCCATTCCTCCTCGGGCGCGTCCACCGGCATGATCGCGGCCACGGAGACGCCGGACGGGATCGGCAGGATGTTGACGATCGCCTTGCCCCTGGCGGTGCGCCCGCCCTGGGGGAGGCGCCATGTCTTGAGCTTGTAGGCCATGCCGTCGGTGGTGAAGAAGAGAAGCTGAGTGTGGGTATTGGCCACGAAGAGATTGGTGACCACATCCTCTTCCTTGGTGGCCATGCCCGAAAGCCCCTTGCCGCCGCGCCGCTGGGCGCGGAATTCGGCGAGCGGGGTGCGCTTGATGTAGCCGCCGGCGGTGACGGTGACGACCATCTCCTCGCGCTCGATCAGATCCTCGTCGTCCATGTCGCCCGACCAATCGACGATCTCGGTGCGCCGGGGCACGGCGAAAAGCTCCTTCACCTCGGTGAGCTCATCGGCGATGATCGCCATGA
>JALVEX010000231.1 GCA_027030435.1 Paracoccaceae bacterium | reverse complement strand
CCACGCAATCGCTTGGGAAATATTCATGATTATCCCGCGCACCAGCCCATTTCCGGCCGCTTCCGGCACGATTTCGGCACATCCCTGCCACAGCCTGCCGTCATTTTCCCGAAATCAACGCATTTGTGACTTTTCCACAGCCCATTTCCGTGATTCCATCCCTAGCAGGGTGCATGTGCAATGTGTTCGGCCGGCCGCACCCTCCGGCCGCAATCGGGAAGTAACGGAAAATGGCACACCAGGAAGGCCCCGAGGCCGCATCTGACGCCGCAAGGCAATTGCTGGGAGACGCCCCGGGCGAATCTCCCGAAACGCTCCGCTCAAGATCCGCCCCCGGCATGAGCCCGGACAAGGCCGAAACGCCGAAGCCGGCGATGAAGCCTGCAAGGGCGGCGAACGGGCACAAGCCGCGGTTCACGGATTGGGCCAGCATCTGAACGGGCGCCGCCTTCAGGCATTGAAAGCGCCCGGCTCTCCCGCCTTCTTGCGGGGAGCGTGAATTGGTTGATGAATTTGTTTCCTGCCGCGTCACGGGGCGGCAGCGGTAAGGGCTTTGCCCTAGCAAAAGCCCGTTCATCGGCGGGAGGCCGGACCATGACGGCGGATGAGAGGGAACACGAGCCGGAGCGCGGGAAAAAGCCCGCCTCAAGGCCCGTCTCCTCGATCCGCAATCTCGGCCCCGCCGCAGATGCGGCTTTCGCCCGCGCCGGCATCAGGAGCGCCGGGGAAGTGCACGCGCTCGGCCCCGACAAGGCCTATGCCCGCCTCCTCGCCGCCGGCACGAAGCCCCATTTCATCGGCTATTACGCGCTCGTCATGGGCCTTCAGGGGCGCCCCTGGAACGATTGCCGGGGCGCGGAAAAGGCGGCCCTGCGCAAGCGTTTCGACGCGCTGAAGGCGGCGGCCGCGGCAGGCGGCAATGACGAAGGCCGCGCCCGGCTGGACGCGGCCCTTGATGAAATCGGCGTGGTGGCGCCGAAGAAGGGGGCAGGTTAGCGCAGGATGAAAGCGCGTGGGATCATTGAAAGCTCGGCTTCATCTTCTTTCACCACCCTTTCTTTTACAAGCCCGGCGGGCACCGCCGGGCAGCGCCCGACCCACCCCACAGGGCGGGCGCTACCGAGCGCCCACCCTCGGGCCGTGCGCTGCCCTCATCACGAAGAACGCGAGCCTTGCAGCGGACACACCCGATCCCGGCCTGCTCAGCCGACGATTTCAAGCTCGGAGAAGAAGAAGGCGATTTCCTCCTTCGCGGTGTCGGGGCCGTCGGAGCCGTGCACCGAGTTCTCGCCGATCGAAAGCGCGAATTCCTTGCGGATGGTGCCTTCCTCCGCCTCGGCGGGGTTGGTCGCGCCCATCACCTCGCGGTTCTTCGCGATCGCGTCCTCTCCTTCGAGCACCTGCACCACGATCGGGCCGGAGGCCATGAATTCGCACAGTTCATCGTAGAAGGGGCGCTCCTTGTGCACCGCGTAGAACTGCCCGGCCTGATCCTTTGTGAGCCGGATGCGCTTCTGCGCCACCACGCGCAAGCCCGCATCCTCGAGCTTCTTGATGATCGCGCCGGTGAGGTTGCGCTTGGTGGCATCGGGTTTGATGATCGAGAACGTGCGTTGAACGGCCATTGCTTTGCTCTTTCCTTGCTGATCCGAGATTGATCTCTTGTTGATCGGGTTGCTTGTCCGGGGCGCCCTGCCCCGGTGGTGAAAATCGCCGCCCTGCTAGCACGGCTCTCAGGGCTTGAAAAGCGGTGATTGAACGCGGTGAGGGAAAGCGGCGATTGAAAGCTGCGATTGACGGGGCGCGCGCCATGCGGCACACCGCGCCCATGCTCAGGATCCAGAACATCAGCTATTCGGTGGAGGGCCGCCCGCTGTTCGAAGGTGCCTCGGCCACCATTCCGGCCGGGCACAAGGTGGGGCTTGTCGGGCCGAACGGCAGCGGCAAGACGACCCTCTTCCGCCTGATCCGGGGCGAGCTTTCGCTTGAAGGCGGCGAAATCAGCCTGCCGGCGCGCGCGCGCATCGGCGGCGTTTCGCAGGAGGTGCCGGGCAGCAAGATCTCGCTTCTCGACACCGTGCTCGCCGCCGACGCAGAGCGCGCGGCGCTGATGCGCGAGGCCGAAAGCGCCGCCGATCCCGCCCGCATCGCCGATATCCAGACCCGCCTTGCCGATATCGATGCCTGGGGCGCCGAGGCGCGCGCCTCGGCGATTCTGAAGGGCCTCGGCTTCACCCATGAAGAGCAGCAGATGCCCTGCTCGGCCTTCTCGGGGGGCTGGCGGATGCGGGTGGCGCTCGCGGGCGTGCTTTTCTCCGCCCCCGATCTCCTGCTTCTCGACGAGCCGACGAACTATCTCGATCTCGAAGGCGCGCTCTGGCTGGAAAGCTATCTCGCGCGCTATCCCCATACGGTGATCGTCATCAGCCACGATCGCGGGCTGCTCAACCGCGCGGTGGGGGCGATCCTGCATCTCCATGATCGCCGCCTCACGCTCTATCAGGGCAATTACGATACTTTCGCGCGCACCCGCGCCCAGCAGCGCGCGGTGCAGGAGGCCGAGGCGCGCAAGCAGGCCGCGCGCCGCGCCCATCTGCAGGGTTTCGTCGATCGCTTCCGCTACAAGGCGAGCAAGGCGCGCCAGGCTCAATCGCGCCTGAAGATGCTGGAAAAGATGCAGCCCATCACCGCCCCCGAAGAGGCCCGGAAGAACCGCTTCACCTTCCCCGATCCCGGTGAGCTTTCGCCCCCGATCATCCGCATGGAGGGCGCTTCGGTGGGCTATGGCGGCAAGCCGGTTCTGCGCGGGCTCGATCTGCGCGTGGATCACGATGACCGCATCGCCCTTCTGGGGCGCAAC
>JALVEX010000230.1 GCA_027030435.1 Paracoccaceae bacterium | reverse complement strand
CGGGCGCGGCTGATCGAAGAAGGCCGCGCCCCCGATGATCTGGCGACAAGGATCATGACGACCCCCGATCCCGTGACCGGCAAGCCCTTCAGCGCCGGGGAAATGATCGATCAGGTGGCGATCTTCTTCCTCGCCGGGCATGAAACCAGCGCCTCGGCGCTGGCCTGGGCGCTGTGGCTCGTGGCGCTGTTCCCCGAATGGCAGGAGCGCCTTCGGGCCGAGGCGCGCGATGTGCTGGGGGCGGGCGATGATTTCACCTTCTCGCAGGCCAGCCGCCTGCGCCTTGCGCGCGATGTTTTTCGCGAGACCCTGCGCCTCTATCCGCCGGTGCCCATGATGGTGCGCGAAAACGCCTGCCCAGAGAATTTCCGCAAGCGCGCGATCGCGCCCGGAAGCCAGATCGTCATCAGCCCCTGGCACCTGCACCGCCATGAAAGGCTCTGGGAGCGGCCGGACGAATTCGATCCGGGGAGATACGCAAGCGAGAGCGCAAGGGCCAGCCTGCGCGCGGCCTACCTCCCCTTTTCCGCCGGGCCGCGGGTGTGCCCCGGCGCCGGATTCGCCATGCTGGAAGGGCCGCTCCTCCTGGCGCTCATGCTGCGCGAGTTGCGATTCGAAACCGTGCCGGAATTTCCGGCAATTCCGGTGGCCAATCTCACGGTGCGCGCAAAACACGGCTTGTGGCTAAAGATTACGCTGCGTCAACCCCATCAGGAAGGACTCCGGTGAAATTAAATATTTTTCAATGATTTGAGGTATTCCGGCTTTCGAATATGACGCAGGAACGGCGTTTTTCCCCCTTTTGTAACAGTTGTCATTGAGCGGATTTCTGCCTAGATCTGGCTGGTGCAGAATGGGGGTTCTGATGTCTGTGAGCGAAGAGATCAATTCGAAGGCCTTTCAGCGAAGCGATGCGCGCCGGCGCGGATGGCTTCGCCTTGCGGTGCCGATCTGGGCATATGGGCGCGAGAAGCGGGCGAGTTTTCGCAAGCGTGGCCACCACACTTCGCGCGAGGAAATCGTCGATCTCTTCGGGGATGAACTGCGCCGCCCGCTCGATTCCAGGCTGCGCCTGACACGGGCCGAGCGGCGCGAACATGAAGAAGCGGGCAAGCTGCGCTGCGCGATCTACGAAAGCGCCTGATCCCTGCCGCCCTTCGCTCCGTCACTTCGATACCACTCCAGAACGTGAAGCCGGATCGCCGAGGCGAGGCCGCAGTCCATGCCGCGCGCCGCATCGATCTCGGCGGCAAGCGCATTGAGGGGCATGCCGCGCGCCCTTGCGATCTCGCGGAAGGCTTCCCAGAAAGCCGGCTCCAGCGAAACGCTGGTGCGGTGGCCGCGCAGCGTGAGCGAATGTTTCTGCGGCCGCGCGGCAGGCATTTCACGCCTCCTCGCCGCCATCGGGATCATCGAGCATGAGCTGATCGAGCTTCCGGCGGGCCTTCTCGCTGCGCGCCGCCTCAAGGAGCCTCTCGGCCTTGGTGCGGCCGTGCTTCACCGCGTTCCGCTCCGCCCGAAGCCGCGCCTCTGCCCGCGCCCTTGCCTTGCGGGCGCGGTTGATATTGATCGGGGCATCGGCCATGCTCACGCCTCCTTCGGGCCGATCATCTTCTCGGGGCGCACCACGCGATCGAAGGTTTCTTCGTCCACGAAGCCGAGGCGGACCGCCTCTTCCTTCAGCGTGGTGCCGTTCTTGTGGGCCGCCTTGGCCACCTTCGTGGCGTTGTCATAGCCGATCTCTGGCGCAAGCGCGGTGACAAGCATCAGGCTTTCGCGCATCAGCTGTTCGATGCGTTCCTCATTGGCGCGAAGGCCCTTGAGGCAGCGCTCGGTGAAGCTGTCGGCCGCGTCGCCCAGAAGCTGCATGGATTGCAGCACGTTATAGGCGATCATCGGCTTGAAGACGTTGAGCTCGAAATGCCCCTGGCTGCCGGCGAATCCGGTGGCCGCATCATTGCCCATCACATGGGCGCAGACCTGTGTGAGCGCCTCGGCCTGGGTGGGGTTGACCTTGCCGGGCATGATCGAGGAGCCGGGCTCGTTTTCCGGCAGGATCAGCTCGGCCAGCCCGCAGCGCGGCCCCGAGCCCAGAAGCCGGATATCATTGGCGATCTTGAAGAGGCTCGCGGCCACCGTCTTGAGGCTGCCCGACATCTGCACCATCGCATCATGCGCCGCCAGCGCCTCGAACTTGTTGGGCGCGGTCGCGAAGGGCAGGCCGGTGATGCGGGCGATGTTTTCGGCCACCATCTCGCCCCAGCCCTTGACCGTGTTGAGCCCGGTGCCGACGGCGGTGCCGCCCTGGGCAAGCTCGTAGATATGCTTCAGCGCCGTTTCCACCCGCACGATCCCCATCGCCACCTGATGGCGGTAGCCGGAAAATTCCTGGCCGAGCGTCAGGGGCGTGGCATCCATCGTGTGGGTGCGGCCGATCTTGATGATGTCCCGGAATTCCTCGACCTTCCCGGAAAGCGCAGCGTGCATCTTCTCGAGCCCCGGCAGCAGCACGTCCTGCGCCTGTCGGGCGGTGGCGATATGCATGGCGGTGGGGAAGGTGTCGTTCGAGCTCTGGCCCATGTTCACGTGATCGTTGGGATGCACGGGATCCTTGGAGCCGATCTTGCCGCCGAGGATCTCGATCGCGCGGTTGGCGATCACCTCGTTGGCGTTCATGTTGGATTGGGTGCCCGAGCCCGTCTGCCACACCACGAGGGGGAAGTGCTCATCAAGCCTGCCCTCGTAAACCTCGCGCGCCGCCTGCACGATCGCCTGTCCGCGCCGCTCGTCAAGCCGGCCGAGCTTCATGTTGGCCTCGGCGCAGGCCCATTTGATGGCCCCGAGCGCGCGGATGATCGGG
>JALVEX010000229.1 GCA_027030435.1 Paracoccaceae bacterium | reverse complement strand
CGGCACTGCGCTCGGGGGGCGAGGCGAGGCCAGCGCCGGCGCTGAAGGCCGCCCTCATCGCCGGCGCCGGCAACGGCGGGCGCTGGAACGCCCAGACAGGCTATGGCCTGCCCGATTTCACGCCCCAGCCAACCGCCTGAAAGCCCGGGTTTCAGCCGCGCGAAGCCCCTGCCGCGCCCGCCGCATTCGCCGCCCGCCGGCGTGCCATTTCGCGGGCCATCTTCAGCGCCTCGATCAGGCTTCGGGGATTGGCGATCCCCTTGCCGGCGATATCGAGCGCGGTGCCGTGATCGGGCGATGTGCGCACGAAGGGGAGGCCGAGGGTCACGTTCACGCCGCGATCGAAATCAAGCGTCTTGATCGGGATCAGGGCCTGATCGTGATACATGCAGATCGCGGCGTCGTAGCGTGCGCGTGCGCTTGCGTGAAACATCGTATCGGCCGGCAGCGGGCCTTCGATGGCGAAGCCCTCAGTGCGCAGGCGCTCCAGCAGGGGGGCGATCAGGCGCGCCTCATCCTTTCCCATCGTGCCGCCCTCGCCGGCGTGGGGATTCAGCCCGGCCACGGCGAGGCGCGGGCGGGGGATGGCGAAATCCGAAATCATCGCCGCGCGGGTGATGCGGATCGTGCTTTCCAGAAGCGCGGGCGTGAGCGCCCGGGGCACCTCGGCGAGGGGAATGTGGATGGTGGCGGGCACGACGCGGAGCAGATCGGAGGCGAGCATCATCACCACCTGATCGACACCGCCGAGATGGGCGAGAAATTCGGTATGGCCGGGGAAGGCGAAGCCGGCGCCTTCCTTCAGCGCCTGCTTGTGGATCGGCGCGGTGCAGATGGCCGCCGCCTGGCCCGAGCGCACGAGGGAAACCGCGCGCTCGATCACCGCGATCACCGCGGCGGCGTTTTGCGGCACCGGGCGGCCGGGGGGCGCGGGGGCGGGGAAATCATGCGCCAGAAGCGGCAGGCCATGCGCGCTGGCCCGCGCGGCCTCGCCCGGGGCTTCGATCCGGGCCACGGGCGCGCCCGCGGGCAGATGGCGCGGATCGGCGATCAGGAAGAAGGGGAGATCGCGCCCGAGCACCTCCCAGGCCTTGAGCGCGATTTCCGGGCCGATGCCGGAGGGCTCGCCGCAGGTGAGGGCGATGGGGGCATCCGCCCCCGCCCCCGCCACCGCCCCCGGCGCGGGGGTGCTCATTGGCCGAGCATCTCGATATGGGCATCGGCGCGCAGCTCGGCGAGGAAGCCTTCCGCATATTGCGCCAGCGCCTGATTGGCGAGCCGGTTGCGGATTTCCTCGCGCGAGATCTCCGCCGGCAGTTCGGGGATGCGCGCGCAGAGCATCAGCAGCACGCTGCCGCCCTCGCGCGGCAGGGGGGGCGAAATCTCGTTCGGATCGAGCTTCGCGAGCGCGATCGCCTCGTCACCCGCCACCTCCGCCATCGGCTTCGTGACCCGCTCCAGAAGCTCCTCCGGCTTTCCCTTGTTGATGCCGTAGAGATCCTCGCAGGTGTCGGTGCGCGCCTCGATGCGCGCCGCTTCCTTGCGCGCCGCCTCGCCACTCCTGCCGGGAAGCTTCAGGCGCATGTATTCCACCGTGACCTTCGTGGGCGCGGGGGCGTCGATCTCCTCGAGCGCGCGCAGCTGGAAGAGCGCGATGCCGCCCGGGATCGGGATCGGCTGTGTCACCTCGCCGGGCTTCAGGGCAAGGATCTGGCTGCGGATCTGCGGCGGCAGATTGGAAAGCGGCATCCACGGCAGCCGCCCGCCCGCATCGCGCGAGCGCGAGGCCGAATACTGGCGCGCGGCGGCGGCGAATGCGGAGAAGGAACGGATCCGGGCAAGGCGGCGCGCGATCCGCTCGGCCTCGGCGGCAAGCTCGGGCGGAGCGGGCAGGATGATCTCGCTCAGGAGCACCCGAAGCCCCGTCGGGTTGGCGGCCATGGCAAGCGCGCGATCCACTTCCGCATCCGACACCTGCACCCGCGGCGCAAAGCGCGTGCGCACCACCTCGCGCCAGAGAATCCCGGCCTTGACGAAATCGCGGAAAGTCTCTTCCGCAACGCCCGCCGAGCGCAGCAACTGCACGAACTTCTCGGCCGTCAGATTGGCCCGCCCGGCGAATTCCTCCATGCCCTGGGCGATCATCTCGTCGGTTGCCTCGATCCCCATGCGCTCGGCCGCCTCCACCTGCAGGCGTTCGTCGATCAGCGCCTTCAGCGCCAGTTCGCGCACATCCCCCGGCGCGCGCAGAAGCTGCATGAAGCGGGCGCGCTGATCGAGCTCGTATCCGGTGACGACCTTTTCATTCACCTTCGCCACCGGGGCGAACGGCCCCCCGGCGCGGGCCGGTGGAGCGATCAGGGCAAGGATCGCGGCCAGCAGCAGGAGAAGGGCGGCAAGAGGCAGGCTCGGGCTGCGGAAGAGGGGGCGCGTTATGGCACTCATGGCACGGGTTCTTTCCTGTTCGTCACGTCAGTTGCAGCGTCTTTTCCCGGCGTCAGTTCATGATCCGGCGGCAGCGGCGGGCAGCCGCGCCGGCCTCGGGCCGGGTGCCGAAGCCGGTAAGCGCCACCGTCATGTCGAAGCGCGTGGTCGGCTTCACACTAGCGGAGGATGTGAAGCGACGCGAGAGCGAAAAATCGACGGAAATGCACTCGTTGCGGTATTGCAGCCCGGCAGCCGCGCGCGCGGCGCGCCCGGCATCGAAATCATAGCGCCAGCTTGCGCTTGCGCGCCAGTAGTCACCAAGCCGCCAGGCGCTGTCCATCACCCATTCCGAGGTGTTGCTCTGGGCCTCCCAGATATAGCCGGAGGCGATGTCGAAGCGCGCATTGCGCCAGGTGAGGAGGGTTTCATTGCG
>JALVEX010000228.1 GCA_027030435.1 Paracoccaceae bacterium | reverse complement strand
GCCTTCACCCGCCAGAGCGGCCCGCTCAGCGAGGTGCTGGAGCAGGCGCGAGGGGGGGCGGGCGAGGATTGGGCCCTGGCCTGGACGGTTGAAACGCTTGAAAGCGAGCGGGTGAAGGAGGAGCGCGCTGGCTGGTTTTCCACGGTGGAGCGGGAAATCTTCGCGCTGGATCCGTTCTCCGGGCAGGGCGCGGATACCGGCGCAACGAAGGTGGAGCGCGCATTGATCCTGCCGCAAAAGCCCTTTCAGGTGCTGGACGAGCTGGATCCGCCCGGCTTCCGGGCCTTGCGCAAGTTCGTGGTAAGCCCCGGAGGGACGGTTGTGAGCTATCGGTAGGCGCCGGACGCATGGGGCCCCGCGAATGGGAATTGAAGCAAGACGAAGGAATGAACTGTGAGCATCACGGGTGACATGATGGAGCTTCGCGAAAGCGATATCCGGGCGCATTACGGCGCGGCGGAGGAAATGCTCGCAGGCTTCGATCACACGCCGCGGCTTGCGCGGCCCAGGGAAGCCCCGAAAACGGAGCGCTCGCCCGGGATTGCCACCCGCCGCCGTTTCCGCTCCACCACCCCGGGGCTGGTGACGCGCAGCACCGCGCGCCCTGAAGGCGTGCGGCTGATCGAACGGATCGAAGCAGCTGACGGGGGCGATGCCCTGATCTCCCCCACCCAGGCGAGCGTGATCCACGCCCTGCGCCGCGCGATGGCGATCGCGCTCGCGCTTGGCGATACCTATGCCGAGCAGACGGGGCTGAAGGCGCTGAAGAAGGCCAATCTGGAAGGCCGTCTGGCAGCGGCGAAGAAGGCTGAATTCACCGAGCTTCTGGCTGCCGAGGCAGCGATCGTGCTGCATGTGTTTGCCAATGCGCTTTCCTTCCTGCTTGCGCCGCTGGCCAGCAGCGCCACGGTGGAGGTGGGGGAGGTCGAGGAAATCCTGCTGGAAAACGCGCCGCTCGCGCTTCAGGGCGCGCTCTGGGAGCTCGATCAGGATATCGCCGCCTTCGCGAGCGACGAGCCCCACCTGGTGGCCACGCTCATGGCGTTTGGCGAGCAGCTGATGGAAAAGGTGGCCCTGCGCGCGCAGAACCTGCCCCGCCTCGGCCCCTTCGAGGGCGCGCGCTACCGGGTTGAGGCCGATGATCTCACTATCCAGGGCTTCACCCCGGCACGGCGCGGCAGGGGCGCGGCGCTTAGCATGGCCTTCAAAAAGCCCGAGGAGGTGGTGGGCAACCATATCGCCAAATACCAGGCGATGAAGCTTGCCAAGATGCTGATGGCCTATGATTTCGAACGCCGGCTCAATCCCTTCGCCGAGCTTGGCGGCTTCATCTTCACCTTCATGGGCGATGGCCTGCCCGGCACCGGCAAGACGCTGCTGATCCAGATGATGGCCGGCATGATCAACGATTACTGCCGGAATGCCGGCTACCCCTTCCGCTATCAGAATTTCTCGATCGATCAGATCGACAGCTACCAGGGCAAGTCCGGCCAGAACGCCAAGGCCTTCATCACCTCGATCACCGATCCCGCCGTGATCGGCTTCGGCACCGTGGACGATATAGATCAGGTGGCCGGCAAGCGGGGGGATCGCCAGTCGAGCGCCGGCCAGCAGGAGGTCACGGCGGTGCTGATGGAGGCCTTCGCCGGCGCCAATACGGTGGTGCGGGGCAACTGCACCTTCGGCATGTTCTCCAACTATCCCGAAAACGTGGATGACGCCCTGCGCCAGCGCGCCGGCGCCCGTTTCCTCGTGGACGGCCCGCAGACGCGCGAGGATTACATCGATATCCTGCACCTGCTTCTGGGCAAGAACCACGAGATCCCGGTGGGCGATCACGATCTGTTTGCCTCCCAGGCCATCAGGAAGGCGGTGGCGAAGAGCTACGAAAGCTACAACCGCCCGCATGAGGCGGGGTTGATCAGGGTCTGGGAGCGGGTGGAGCGCGAAATCGGCGCGCTTGACACGATCGCGAAGCTCGGCACCTACCTCAAGGCCATCCAGGAGGCCGATCCCCGCTTCACCGGCCGCGCCATCAAGAACATCACCGATGCGGTGAAGGTGCGGGCGATGGATTTCGAACTGCCGGACGAATGGATGGAAAAGCCCGATCTCTTCCTGTTGCGCTCCTATGACGAGAAGAAGGAGATGATCCGCGAACTGATGCGCCCGATCACCGCCGAGATGGTGATCCAGGAGATCAACCGCTACGCCGACAGCGAATTTCGCTATGCCGACAAATCCGACGAAGCCGCGATCGCGGCGATGGTGCGCGAGATGCGCCGCACCGAGGAGGCCAGGCGGCGCTATCTGGAGGAGAAGGGCGGCAAATGAAGCGGCTGATCGAACGCGGGCTGATGTTTGGCAATCTGGTGCGGGTCGATACGCCTGCGCTGGTGGCGCGCTACAACCGCGCGCTTGAAAAGCTCACCGGCAGGCGCACCGATCTCGCCGATTTTCACATCGATCTTTCCGGCTACTCGCCGGAGGTGGGCGATCAGCTGGGCGATCACCTCTATCTCAATGAAAACGGCTGCAATCGCCAGTTCATCCTGCTCACCACCGAGCAGAAGCGCGCACCGCTCCTCAATGCGAAATTTTCCACCTCGCGCGCCATCCTGCGCCGCTTCATCAAGGAAAACGAAGCACAGCTCTTCGCCCTCACCGCACGCGATGCGGTGATCGGCGAGATGCTGAACTCCGTCTATGACGTGAGCGAGCCCGCGCGCCTGCTGGATCTCCGCCGGATCACCATCGAAGCAGATACCACCGAAGGCCATGTGGAAAGCGCCGAGGAGCTGGCCCGCAGGATCGAACGCTTCCGCAAGGAGGAAAATGCCTGGCGCGACGAGGCCTTGATCGCGGAGATGATCCTGCTGGCGCAAAAGACGGGTGACGTGACGCGCAGCCCGATCCGCTTCAAATCCACCAGCTTCCGGCAGGACAACTTCTGGACAGCCCATTTCGGCGGGCTTTACATCTTTCAGGGGGTCGAGCATCCGGCGGCGGTTTCGGAAAACGAGGGGAAGAAGCCGGACGGCCTGCCGATGAAACACGTGTTCGATTTCTCCGATCGCAACCGGATCGCGCATTTCCTCGATCTGAACGGCCTCGTGGAGCCCATCGTGCAGGCGCGTGGAATCGATGCGGCGGCGATCCTGCGCCGCAAGATGGATTTCATCGTGATGGATGTGGCGGCGGAAAGGGGCGATGATCCTGCCGGCGCCTCAAGGCGCGATCTGCGCGCCTATGCCCGGCGTTATGCCGGCGATCTGCCGGATGAATTCCACGCCCTCGCGGCGCTGCTGCGCTGGGCCGAGGGCGGCGGGAAATGGCCGCGCATCTCGTCCGGGCATCCGGCCTATTTCTATACCCTCCGCGCGGCACCCCACGCTGACCGCGATCTGGTGAACATGCTTCTGGCCGCGCTTTCGCCGCGTGATTTCTTTCAGCTCTTCATCACCCACAAGGAGCTTTTCTACCGCAGATACGCCACCTGGCCCGAGGCGAAGAAGGATTTCGTGGCCGATTTCCTCGAACGCGAGTATCTTGCCGACAAGGCCGGCGCGCGCGAAGCATTGTTCGGCACGCCCGAGGCGCGCGAAACAGGCAGGGGCAGAGACGTGGACAATGATCTGATCGATCTCGTCGGCCCCTGGGGTGCCGTCAGGAAAAGGAGGCGATGATGTTCGCTCTTGTCCGGCTTGCCGTGATCGGCTTCGTCTTTCTCACCATCATCTATTTCATTGTGCGCATCTACATGCGCTCGCTGGAAGCGGAGCGCCTTGAAAAGCTTTGGGAAGAAGAGGGCCGCCCCGGCACGATGGATGATTTCGTCGATCGCGGCCTTGCCGATTACGAGCGCTCGCTGAGGCGCAAGCTGATCTGGCTTGTCTATGTGGTGCCGACGCTCCTCGTGGCGGTGCTGATCTATGTCGTCAATTTCATGTGAGGAATGCAATGCGCCTGCCAAGCTGGAAGAATGTCAAACGCACGCTGAAGGTGCTCCTCGTGCTGCTGGTGATCGCGGTGCTGCACTACAGCCTGCCCCAGCATGATATCGTGCGCATCACCGATACGTACGAAAAACGGATCGATCCGGGTGAAAACTGGATATTCTGGGCCGCACCCGATGCCGGCTATGATCCCAATGTGCAGAACCGCGACGTGTTCTTCATCCAGGCGGTGCGGCCCAATGGCAAGGTGATCGTCTATCGCAACGAGGATACCGGCTGGGGCTGGCCGCCCTATTTCAAGTTCGATACCTCCGATCTTCAGGCCGAGGCGGCGGATCTGAAATCCACCGCCGAGAACCCGAAATGGGTTTCGATCACCCATTACGGCTGGCGCAACCGTTTCCTCTCGATCTACCCCAATGCGATCGCGATCAAGCCGGTGGCGGGGCCGGACGTGCGCATCATTCCCTGGGCCAGCATCCTCATCCTGGCCGCGCTCGCCTTCATCCTGTTCATGATCCGGCGCATGTGGCTGCAGTTTCGCGAGCGCATGGTGGATCCGGCGATCGAAAACGTGAGCGAGGTGATCGATCGGGTGGACAGCCATGCAGACGAGGCGGCAGAGCGCGCGCGCGGGCTCTGGGGGCGGTTTCGTGCCTGGCTCGATACATGGCGCGGCAAACCCCGGCAATGAAAGGGGCTTCCAAAGCTGTCGATCTGCGCTAGGCTTGCAAAAAAGCCTGATAAGACAATCATGGAGGATACCCCGATGCTCAACCGGCTGAAACTCGCCATCGCCGCGCTGGCGCTCTCCGCAAGCGCCGCCCTGGCCGCGAAGGATACGATCACGCTTGGCATGGTGCTGGAGCCGCCCAATCTCGATCCCACCGCCGGCGCGGCGGCGGCGATCGACGAAGTGGTTTACGCCAACATCTTCGAAGGGCTCACGCGCTTTGCCCCCGATGGCTCGATCCTGCCGGCGCTCGCCGAAAGCTGGGAAATCTCCGATGACGGCAAGGTCTATACCTTCACCCTGCATGGCGGGGTGAAATTCCATGACGGCACGGAGATGGATGCGACGGACGTAAAGTTCAGCCTCGATCGCGCCCGCGCGCCCGACAGCACCAACGCCCAGAAGGCGCTTTTTGCCGGGATCGAGAGCGTCGAGGCGCTTGATCCGCGCACGGTGCGCGTGACCCTGAAGAATCCGGACGGCCTCTTCCCCTTCAAGATGGCCTGGGGGGATGCGGTGATCGTGGCGCCCGAAAGCATCGACAAGGATGCGACCCATCCGATCGGCACCGGGCCTTTCCGCTTCGTGAAATGGGTGAAGGGCGATCGGGTGGAGATCGAGAAAAACCCGGATTACTGGGGCACGCCGGTGAAGCTTTCGCATGCCACGTTCAAGTTCATCTCCGATCCCAATGCCGCCTTCGCCGCGATGATGGCCGGGGATGTGGATGCCTTCCCCAATTTCCCTGCCCCCGAGACGCTGGAACAGTTCAAGGCAGACCCTCGCTTTCGCGTGATCGTGGGCTCGACGGAGGGCGAAACCATCCTCTCCACCAACAACAAGGCCGGGCCGCTGGCCGATATCCGGGTGCGCGAGGCGATCGCCCATGCGATCAACCGGCAGGAAATCATCGATGGCGCCATGTTCGGCTACGGCACACCGATCGGCACCCATTTCGCCCCCCACAACCCGGCTTATGTGGATCTGCGCGCGCTTTCGAAATACGATCCCGAGCTTTCGAAAAAGCTGCTGAAGGAAGCCGGGCAGGAGGGGCTTCGCCTGCGCCTGATGCTGCCGCCCCCCACCTATGCGCGCCGGGGCGGCGAGATCGTCGCCTCGCAGCTGCGCGCGGTGGGGATCGAAACCGAGATCACCAATCTCGAGTGGGCGCAGTGGCTTGAGCAGGTGTTCAAGGGCAAGGATTATGACCTTACGATCGTCAGCCACACCGAGCCGATGGATATCGGCATCTATGCCCGCCCGGATTATTATTTCCAGTATGACAACCCGGCATTCCGCGATCTGATGGATCAGCTCAATCTCGCCACCGATCCCACCAAACGCGCCGCCATTCTCGGCGCGGCGCAGGCGATGATCGCGCGAGATTACGTCAATGGCTATCTCTTCCAGCTTGCGAAAACCGGCGTCGCCAATGCGAAGATCCGCGGCCTGTGGGAAAACGCGCCCACCCAGGCCAATGATCTGACGGGCGTCTACTGGGAAGAATAGCCCCCGCCGAAAGCGCGGCCCGACGTGCCCCTTGCAGCGCATAAAACGCTGGAAGCCGGCACCGGGCCGCCCTAACCTCACGCCATGATCCGCTACCTTGCCAGACGCCTCCTTTCGCTCGCGCTCAGCCTGATCGCGGCCAGCATCGTGATCTTCGCGGTGATCGAGATCATCCCCGGCGATCCGGCGGCCTACATGCTCGGCCTCAATGCCAGCCCCGAGGCCGTGGCGGCGCTGCGCGATCAACTGGGGCTGAACGGCACGGCCTTCAGCCGCTATCTCGATTGGGCCGGCGGGCTCCTGCAAGGCGATTTCGGGCAATCCTACACCTATCGCGTGCCGGTGGCGGAGCTGATCGGCGAGCGCATCCAGGTATCGCTGCCGCTCGCGGCCTATGCGCTGGTGCTCACGGTGCTGATCGCCTTTCCGGTGGGGCTCATCGCCGCCGCAAGGCGCGGCCGGCCGGCCGACTGGGGCATCATGGCCGCCACCCAGCTTGGCATCGCCATCCCGAATTTCTGGTTCGCGATGCTGCTGGTGCTGCTGTTTGCGGTGAAGCTGCACTGGTTCTCGGCCGGGGGATTCCCCGGCTGGGAGGGCGGGCTCGCTGCGGGGCTGAAGGCGCTCACGCTTCCCGCCATCGCGCTTGCGCTTCCCCAGGCCTCGATCCTCGCGCGCGTGATGCGCTCGAGCCTCATCGACACGCTGCATCAGGATTACATCCGCACCGCCCGCGCCAAGGGGCTTACGCGCCGTCAGGCACTCCTGCGCCATGCCCTGCGCAACGGCCTCATCCCGGTGCTCACCATCATGGGGCTGCAATTCTCCTTTCTGCTTGCGGGCGCGATCATCATCGAAAACGTCTTCTTCCTGCCGGGCCTGGGGCGGCTCATCTTCCAGGCCATCACCCAGCGCGATCTCATCGTGGTGGAGGGCGTGGTGATGCTCCTGGTATTTGCGGTGATCGTGGTGAATTTCATGGTCGATATCGCCTATGGGGCGGCCGATCCGCGGCTGAGGCGGCGGCGATGAGGGCGCGCCTTCCCCTCCAGCTCCTGATCGGCGCGGCGATCTTCGCGGCCTTCGCGCTGGCGGCGCTCGTCTCCTTCCTCTGGGTGCCCCATGACGTCACCGCCCTCAACATCGCCGCGAAGCTCGCGCCCCCCTCGCGCGAATATCCGCTCGGCACCGATCACTTCGGGCGTGACATGCTCTCGATGCTGATGGTGGGCGCGCGCACATCGATTGCGGTGGCGATCCTCGCGGTGGGGATCGGGATGCTCGCCGGCGTGCCACTCGGCCTCTGGGCGGCGGCGCGCCGGGGCAGCCTCATCGATGAAATCATCATGCGCGGCAATGATCTCGTGTTTGCCTTTCCCTCGCTGGTGATCGCGATCCTGATCACCGCCGTGTTCGGCCCCTCGGCCACCAATGCGATCATCGCCATCGGCATTTTCAACATCCCCGTCTTCGCCCGCGTCTCCCGCGGCGCCGCGCTTTCCCTCTGGACCCGCGATTTCATCATGGCCGCGCGGGTGGCGGGCAAGCGCGCCTTCCGCATCAGCCTCGAGCACATCCTGCCCAACATCGCCAATGTGCTGATCGTTCAGGGCACGATCCAGTTCAGCCTCGGCATCCTCGCCGAAGCCGGGCTTTCCTACGTGGGCCTCGGCGCCCAGCCGCCCACCCCGAGCTGGGGGCGGATGCTGGCCGAAGCGCAGACGATGATCTACACCGCTCCGCGCCTCGCGATCCTGCCGGGGCTGGCGATCGTGCTGGCGGTGCTGGGGCTCAACCTGATGGGCGATGGCTTGCGCGATCTCCTCGATCCGCGCCTGAGGAGGGCGAGGCAATGACGGCAATGATCGAGGCGCGCGGCCTTTCCCTTGCCATCCATGGCATGCCGATCCTGCGGGGCGTGAGCTTCGCCCTCCGGGAAGGGGAAACCTTCGGCCTTGTGGGCGAAAGCGGCTCGGGCAAATCCATGACGGCCCTTTCCCTCATGCGCCTCCTGCCCGAAGGCGCAGAGGCCTCGGGCGAAATCCTGCTCGCCGGGCGCGATCTGATGGCGCTTGGCGAGGCCGAAATGTGCGATCTGCGCGGGCGCGAGATGGCGATGATCTCCCAGGAGCCGATGACGGCCCTCAATCCGGTGCAGACAATCGCCGATCAGGTGGCCGAGACCCTGATCGTGCACGCCGCCGCGCGCCCCCGCGAAGCCCGCCGCATCGCGCTTGAAAGGCTTGCGCGCGTCGGCCTGCCGCCCGATGCGATCCCCCCCGATCGCTACCCCCACGAGCTATCCGGCGGCCAGCGTCAGCGGGTGGCGATCGCCATGGCCATTGCGCTTCGCCCCCGCCTGCTGATCGCCGACGAGCCCACCACCGCGCTCGATGTCACCACCCAGGCGCAGATCCTCGCGCTCCTGAAAGGGCTGGTGCGCGAGGAGGGGATGGGGCTGATGCTGATCACCCATGATCTCGCGGTGGTGGCCGGGATGGCAGACCGGGTAGCGGTGATGCAGGAGGGGCGGATCGTGGAAGAAGGCGATACCGAGAGCCTCTTCACCCGCATGCGCCACCCCTACACGCGCGCGCTCTTCGAAGCCTCCGCCCACCAGCCCGAGCGCCGCCCCACCGCCCGCGCCGAGCCCCTTCTGGTGGCCGAGGACGTGGTGCGGGAATACCGGATGCCGGGCCTGCGCCTGTTTGGCCCGGCGCCGCGGTTTCGCGCCGTCGATCACGTGAGCTTCACCATTCACAAGGGCGAAAGCCTCGGCCTTGTGGGCGAATCGGGCTGCGGGAAATCCACCCTCACCCGCGCCCTCCTCGGCCTCGATCCGATCGACGGCGGGCGCATCCGCCTCGGGGGTGAGGAAATCACCGCCGGACGCCACATGCCCGCCCGCCTGCGCCGGCGCATGCAGGTGGTGTTTCAGGATCCCTACGCAAGCTTCGATCCGCGCTGGAAGGTGGGCCGGCTGGTGGCCGAGCCCTTCCACCTGCTGGAAACCCCGCCTGAAGATCCCGCCGCCCGGGTGGCCGAGGCGCTCGCGGATGTGGGCCTTCCGGCCGATGCCGCCGATCGCTACATCCACGAATTTTCCGGCGGCCAGCGCCAGCGCATCGCCATCGCGCGCGCGCTCGTGCTCAAGCCCGATCTGGTGATCCTCGACGAGGCGGTTTCGGCGCTCGATGTCTCGATCCGCGCGCAGATCCTCGATCTCCTCGCCGATCTCCAGGCCCGCCTCGGCCTCGCCTGGCTGTTCATCAGCCATGATCTCAATGTCGTGCGCGCGATCACCGATCGGGTGCTGGTGATGCAGGCGGGAAGGATCGTCGAGGAAGGCGAGACAGAGCGTGTCCTGACCGCGCCCGAACATCCCTATACCCAAACCCTCATCAAGGCCGCGCCGCAGATCCCGGCGGCGTGGAGAAAGGCACTCCATGGATGACGCACTGAAACAGCACCTCTGGTTCGATCCCGCAAGGATCTTCATCGCAGGCAAATGGGTGGAGCCGGCTCTGCGGGGGCGGCTGCCTGTCGAAAACCCCTCGACAGGCGCGCAGATGGCCGAGATTGCGCGCGGCACCGCCGAGGATATCGACATGGCCGTTGCCGCCGCCGAAGCTGCCCTCGATGGCGAATGGGGCCGCCTGCCCGCCTTCGAGCGCGGGCGGATCCTGGCGCGTATCGGGCGGCTGGTGGAGGCGCGCCTCGAGGATCTCGCCCATCTCGAGGCGATGGACGTGGGCAAGCCCCTCACCCAGGCGCGCAACGATGCCCGCGCCCTTGCCCGCTACATGGAATTCTACGCCGGCGCGGCCGACAAGGTGATGGGCGAAACCATCCCCTATCTGGAAGGCTACACCGTCTATACCCTGCGCGAACCCCATGGCGTGACAGGCCATATCGTGCCCTGGAACTACCCGATGCAGATCATCGGCCGCTCGGTGGGCGCGGCGCTCGCGATGGGCAATGCGGCGGTGCTGAAGCCGGCGGAGGAAGCCTGCCTCACCGCGCTTGCCTTCGCCGATCTCGCCCGCGAGGCGGGCCTCCCCGATGGCGCGCTCAATGTGGTGCCGGGGCTTGGCGAGGAAGCAGGAGCAGCGCTTGCAGGCCACCGGGGCGTGCAGCACATCAGCTTCACCGGCTCGGTGGAGGTGGGAAAAAAGGTGCAGGCCGCCGCGGCCGCAAACGTGGTGCCGGTCACGCTCGAGCTTGGCGGGAAATCCCCGCAGGTGGTGTTTG
>JALVEX010000227.1 GCA_027030435.1 Paracoccaceae bacterium | reverse complement strand
GAAAAGATGTGAGGGCAATCAATCCGGCAAGGGCGAAGTAACGCAATCTGATCATCCTGGCCTCCATTTTTCTGAATCACTCGAAAACTATACTAAACAGTATGGTTCATTCTTCAAGGTGAAAATGAACCATGTAGTTCATTTTTTCACATTGCACTGGCAACGCCGGGCAAATATCTTTGAATAATTCTAAAAGTCCGAAAATGAGGGGCAGAATGATACCTGGAATTGCATCGCGGCGCCGTTTCTCGGATCTGAGTGAAAAGGAGATCCTCGCCCTCGCCATCTCCTCCGAAGAAGATGACGCCCAGATCTATCGCACCTATGCCGAAAAACTGCGCGAGAAATATCCGGCTTCGGCGGCCGTTTTCGAGGAAATGGCCCGTGAGGAGGACGAACACCGCCGCCAACTGATCGAGCTCTTCAAATCCCGCTTCGGCGATACCATTCCCCTGATCCGGCGCGAGCATGTTGCCGGGTTCTACGCGCGGCGGCCCGTATGGCTGATGGAAAACCTGCCTCTCGAACGTATTCGCGAGGAAGCGGCGCTGATGGAGCGCGATGCGCAGCAGTTCTATCTGAAGGCCGCCCAGCGCACGCAGGATGCCGCCACCCGCAAGCTCCTGGGCGATCTTGCAGCCGCCGAGGCCGATCACATCAAGGCCGCCGAAGAGCTTGAGCAGAAGCATCTGCCCGAGGAGATCAAGGAAACGGAAGATCGCATTGCGCACCGCCAGTTCGTGCTTACATGGGTGCAGCCGGGCCTGGCGGGGCTGATGGATGGTTCTGTTTCCACCCTGGCGCCGATCTTCGCCACGGCCTTTGCAACGCATGACACCTGGACGACCTTCCAGGTCGGCCTCGCAGCCTCCATCGGTGCCGGCATTTCCATGGGGTTCACCGAAGCCGCCTCCGATGACGGCGAGCTTTCCGGCCGTGGTTCGCCGCTGAAGCGCGGTATCGCTTCGGGCGTGATGACGACGATCGGCGGCCTCGGCCACGCCCTGCCCTATCTGATCCCCGATTTCTGGACAGCCACCACGATCGCCCTGATCATCGTGTTCATCGAGCTCTGGGCAATCGCCTGGATCCAGAACAAATTCATGGAAACGCCCTTTCACAGGGCCGCCTTTCAGGTGGTGCTCGGGGGGGCGCTGGTTTTCGCTGCGGGCGCACTGATCGGCGCCGGATAGGCACAGGCGAGGCATCAGGGGCGCGCCTGCACGCGGCTGGCATATGCGCCAGCCGCGTGCTAAGCCCTTCCCATGCTGGCGATTTTTCTGAAAACGCTCCCCTTTTTCGCGCTGATCGGGCTTGGCTACGGTGCCGCGCGGGCGCGCTTCTTTCCGCCCGAGGCGGTTGCCTGGCTCACGCGCTTCGTCTTCTATTTCGCGCTGTCGGCGATGCTGTTTCGCTTTGCGGCAAGGCTTTCCTTCGGAGACGTGCTCGATGCCCGCTTTCTCGGCGCCTATGTCGGGGGCACATTCGCGATCTATCTCTTCGCCCTCACCATCGCCCTCGCGCGCGGCCAGCGGCTGGAAATGGCGGCCATGGAAGCTCATGCCGGGATCACGGCGAATGTGGGCTTTCTGGGCCTGCCCATGCTCGCGCTTCTGCTCGGCCCCGAGGCTATCGGCCCCAACATGCTCGTTCTCTCGGCGGATCTGGTGGTGTTCGGCAGCCTGATCGTGATCATCGTGAGCGCCAGCCGTGATGGGCGCGTCTCGCCGGCGGTGCTGAAATCGATTCTTCTCGGGCTCCTGCGCAATCCGATGATCGTCTCGATCGTGCTCGGGCTGGCATGGGCCTCTACCGGCCTCGCGATCCCGCAGCCGGCGGATGAATTCCTGCGCCTGCTGAGCGGCGCGGCAACGCCCTGCGCCCTGTTCGTGATCGGCGCATCGCTGACCACGAAATCAGCCGAGCGGCTCGCCGTGGCGGGGTGGATCTCCTTCGTGAAGCTGGTGCTGCACCCGCTTGGCGTGGCCATCGCGGCTCTGTGGATATTCCATGTGGAGCGCTTTGCCGCGAGCGTCATGATTTCGGCCGCGGCGCTGCCTGTTGCCGGTAATGTCTTCATCCTTGCCCAGCACTACGGCATCGCCCCTCAGCGCATTTCGGCGGCGATCCTGATTTCCACGATCTGCAGCATCCTGACGATCCCCTTCGTCATCGCCATGGTGGCGGGCGCATGATCTACGTGGATGGCGATGCCTGCCCCGTGAAGGGCGAGATCGAGCAGGTCGCCACGCGCCACCGAATGGCGGTGAAGATCGTTGCCAACGGCGGCCTGCGGCCCTCGCACAATCCGCTGGTCGAAACAGTCTATGTGCCCGAGGGGGCGGATGCGGCCGACAAATGGATCGCCGCGCACGCCGGCACAGGCGATATCGTGATCACTTCCGACATACCCCTGGCAGCAAATTGCATCGCCGCGGGAGCAAGGGTGCTGAGGCCCGATGGCACGGCCTTCACGCCCGCCAACATCGGCCAGCAGCTCGCCATGCGCGATCTTGCCGCCGATCTGCGCGCCGCCGATCCTTTTCGCAAGGGGGGCGGCAGGCCCTTTACAAAGGCCGATCGCTCGCGTTTCCTCTCCGCACTGGAAAACACGATCCGAGCGGCCATGAGGGATTGAAAGGCGGATATGTCAGATAATGCCAACAGCCCGGATTTCGCGATCATTTCGCGCAAGGCGGCCGAGCCGCTTCTCGATTGGCGCACGGTTGCGCGCGCCATCGAGGAAGGCCATTCCCGCCCCCGGGCAAGGCTCGCCGATACCCTCCTCGGGCGCGGATGCGACAGCCTGCTCACCCGCTCGGCGCTGATCGACGGCCTCGGGCTGCTGGTGAAGGCGGCAACCGTATTCCCCGGAAACTGCGAAAAGGCGCTTCCTTCCGTCAATGGCGCCGTCAATATCTTCTCCGATGCGGATGGCCGGCTCGAAGCCCTGATCGATTTCCACCTTCTTACGCGCTGGAAAACGGCGGCCGACAGCCTGCTCGCCGCCCTCAAGCTCGCCCGCCCCGAAAGCCGGAGCATCACCATTCTGGGCGCCGGAAGCGTGGCGCGGGCCCTCATCGAGGCATACAGGGCCGGCTTCCCGGAAGCTGCGATCACGCTCTGGAACCGCACGCCCGGGCGCGCCGAAGCGCTTGCGGGTGAATATCCCGGCGTGCAGGTGATGCACGATCTCGAATGGGCCGTGCGCGGCGCCGATATCGTGAGCGCCGCCACCATGGCGCGCGAACCCCTGATCCGAGGTGCCTGGCTGCACCCGGGGCAGCATCTCGATCTCATCGGCGCCTTCCGCCCCGACATGCGCGAGGCAGACGACGAAGCCCTCCTGCGCGCGCGCATATTCGTGG
This sequence comes from Paracoccaceae bacterium, assembly GCA_027030435.1. Taxonomy (GTDB): domain Bacteria; phylum Pseudomonadota; class Alphaproteobacteria; order Rhodobacterales; family Rhodobacteraceae; genus WFVA01. The sequence continues at coordinate 7,109 of JALVEX010000227.1, read as the reverse complement.
ACAGCCGCGAAACGGTGCTCGATCATATCGGCGAGCTGCACATTCCGATAAAGGCCGGCGTCATCCCGCGAGATGCCGTGATCGCGGATTATTACGATCTCCCGTCCGGGCGTTTCGCACGCCGAACGCCGGAGGAAATCACCCTTTTCAAGAACGGCGGCGGCGCGCATCTCGATCTGATGGTGGCCCGCCATATCCTTGAAACCTGGAAGCAGGCGCAGGGCACGGATGCGCCCCACGCGCCGGGAGGATCCTGAAATGTGGCTCTGGATCGGCCTTCTGCTTGCGGCATTTCTGATCGCGCTGCCCTTCATCCTCGAGCGCCTTCGCCGCCCGATAGACGAAACGGCAAGGCGCAATGCCCCCGGCCGTTTCGCCGATCTCACGCAGGGCAAGACCCATTACCAGTGGCATGGCCATGTCGATGGCCCGGTGATCGTGCTCGTACATGGGCTCACGACCCCGAGCTATGTGTGGGATGCGCTCATCCCCCGCCTCTCCGTGATGGGCTTTCGCATCCTCACCTATGATCTCTATGGCCGCGGTTATTCCGATCGCGCCGGGGGGCGCCAGGATTGCGATTTCTTCCTGATGCAGCTCGAGGATCTGCTGATCGATCAGGGCATCGGCGAGGATTTCTCCCTGCTCGGCTATTCCATGGGCGGCGCCATCGCCACCTGCTTTGCCGCGCGTCACCCCGAAAGCATCGATCGCCTCATCCTCCTCGCCCCCACCGGCCTTTCCTACCGCCCCAGCCGCTTTGCCCGCTTCGTTGCGCGGACGCCCCTCATCGGCGATTGGCTGATGGGTGTGTTTGGCGGCTTCGTGATCCGCCGCGGCATCCTTTCGGAAGCCGAGACGCCCTCCGAAGTGCCGGATATATACGAAAAGCAGGCACGGGAAACACGCCGTCGGGGTTTCCTTCCCGCCGTGCTTTCGAGCCTGCGCCACCTCCTTTCGAAAGATATGGCCGAGGCCCATCGCGCGCTTGCGAAAACGGATATTCCCGTGCTTGCCGTCTGGGGGGAGCGCGATGAGGTGATCGGGCCTGAAGGGCTGGCCCGCATGGCCGAGCTCAATCGCCGCGCACGGCAGGCGGAAGTGCCTGGCGCCACCCATTCCATGGCCTATACCTGCCCGGATGACGTGATCCGCGCGATGCAGGAATTCCTGCGCGAAGTCGTCTGAGGGGGATGGCGTGAAGGCAGCGGGGAGCCTGACCGAAATCTACGAGCGCCGTGTGGCGGCGGGCGAATTGCAGGGTGATCCCGCGCAGAGGGCCGTGCTGCCCGTGCTGGAAGATATCCGATCCCATCTCGAGCATGTGCCAACGCGAAAACGCGGGCTTCTTGGGGGGTTGTTTCACAAGCCCGCGGATGTGCCGCAGGGGCTTTATCTCTGGGGCGGCGTCGGGCGGGGAAAATCCATGCTGATGGATATGTTCGTGGAGGCCCTCTCCATCTCGGGCAAGCGGCGGGTCCATTTTCATGCGTTCATGCAGGAGGTGCAGGAGAGGCTGGAAAAGGCACGCGCGGGCGAGGCGGCGGATGCCGTCGCTCCGGTGGCCGAGGGCATTGGCAAGGGGCTGCGCCTGCTCGCGCTCGACGAGATGCAGATCACCGATATCGCGGATGCGATGATCGTAGGGCGATTGTTCGAGAAGCTCTTTGATCTCGGCATCGTGGTGGTGACGACATCGAACCGCCCGCCCGAGGATCTCTACAAAAACGGCCTCAACCGCCAGCTGTTTCTCCCCTTCATCAACCTTCTGCGCAAGAAGATGGTTGTTCACGAACTGGCCAGCCCCAAGGATTATCGGGAAGGGATCCTGGAGGGGAGCAGGCGTTGGTTCTGCCCGAATGATGGCACGGCACGCAAAGCAATTGACCGCCACTGGCAGGATCTCACCGGCGGGGCCTCCTCCCCTCTTGCGTTGCGCGTGAAGGGAAGGGAGGTGATCCTCCCCGCCTTTCACAACGGGATCGCCCGGGCGCGATTCCATGATCTCTGCGGCGCGGCGCTCGGGCCTGCGGATTACCTGGCCCTTTCCAACGTGATCCGCCTCCTCATCCTTGAAGACATCCCGCGCCTGGGGCGGGAAAACTACAATGAGGCGAGGCGCTTCGTTACGTTGATCGATGTCCTCTACGAGGCCCGCACAGGCCTGATCGCAAGTGCCGCCGCAACGCCCGAGATGCTCTATGTCGAGGGAGAAGGCAGCTTCGAGTTCGATCGCACCGCAAGCCGCCTGCACGAGATGATGAAGCCGGATTGGGGATCCGGGGGCTGAATCTGTGGCTGTCGTCTGGAGGCCTTATTCCCACGCCACCGCGCGACGGTAGAAATGCCAGGAGGCATGGCCCAGAAGAGGAACAACGAATACCAGCCCGATCAGCAGCGGAACCGAACCGAGAAACAGCAGCGCCGCCACCAGAATTCCCCAGGCCGCGACAACCGCAGGATTGTGAATGGCAACCCGCACCGATGTCGAAACTGCAGTGATCAGGCCCACGTCACGATCCAGCAGCATCGGAAACGAAACCACGCTGAAGGCCAGCACCATGACCGCAAAAGCAAATCCGACCGCACCGCCCAGCAGCGCCATTTCCATTCCCGCCGGGGTCGTCATGGCCCGCAGGAATTCGGAGAGCGAGGAAGTGGCGCCCGAGCCGAGCGTGGCCGCATGAATCGCATCAGCCAGCATGATCCACATGGCGAAAATGACCATGTGCAGAAGCGCCAAAAAGACAATCGCTCCGAAACGTGGATTCTCGATCATCCTGAATGCTGATGCCCAGTTTGCCGGGCGGCCCCGTTCGCGGCGGCGACTCATCTCGTAAAGTCCGATGGCGGCCATGGGGCCGAGCAAAGCAAACCCCGCCACGACCGGAACAAGCAAATGAAAGAGATCGCCCCGGATGACCATCCAGCCAAGGGCCAGTCCTGTCAGCGGATAGATGAGGCAGAGGAATACTGCATCCGATCTGAAGGCAACGAGATCCGCCAATCCCCGCTTCAGGGCAAATCGCAGATCCGCGAGTGTGAGATCGCGTATATGCGGGCGAAGCGCGGTATCGTGCCCGGCTACCGCCCTGGCCGTGTCAGCGCCATGTGCCAGCGCACCATTCAGCAAATGAACTGTCCATGACACGGGGTTTCCAATGGTTCTCACGGTTCTGGCCATCTCTTTGCCCTCCTGACAAGAACCCTGTTCATGATCCCGCCGCGCAACTGTCTGAACGCGCCGGAGAAATCGCAAGGCTGGCTGGTTTCCTGAGGCAGAGTATATCACATTGCCCGCCGGCATCGGCTCACAATTGCGCGTGCTGGTTGTTTCGGCATGACCTCGCCTGTCTTTCCCGATATCCATTTTCGCTGCGGCATAGCGTATTGGCGCCTTTGCAGCCGGAATCCCCCAGGGCCGTTGTCACAACCGCGGCGCCAAAGCTCGTCGCAATAGCGAATGCCCTGTGCCGGTTACAAATAATGGACGTATCAAGGCGCCTGAGAGCTAGAGTTGCTAAACCACCACTTCCAGCGGCTTCTGTTCGCCCACGCCGAACACGCGCTTGTAGCGCTCGATTTCCGCGGGCGGGCCCATGGCCTTGTTGGGGTTGTCGGAGAGCTTCACCGTGGGGCGGCCATTGGCCTTCACCGCCTTGCAGACAAGCGAGAAGGGCGCAAGGCGATCGCCGGGCACGAGGCCGCGGAAATCATTGGTGAGAAGCGTGCCCCAGCCGAAGGAAACCTTCACCCGCCCGTGGAACCGCTCGTAAAGCTCTGTGATCTTGTCAACGTCAAGGCCATCGGAGAAGATCACCAGTTTCCGGCGAGGATCCTCGCCGCGGGATTTCCACCAGGCGATCGCGGTTTCCGCGCCCTCGGCGGGATCGCCGCTGTCGATGCGGATGCCTGTCCAGCTGGCAAGCCAGTCGGGGGCATTTTCGAGAAACTGCTTCGTGCCGTAGGTATCGGGCAGGATGATGCGCAGGTTGCCCTCGTGCTCTTCCTGCCAATCCTTCAGCACCTCATAGGGCGCCCAGCGAAGCGCCTCTTCATCTTCCGCGGCGAGCGCCGCATAGACCATCGGAAGCTCATGCGCGTTGGTGCCGATCGCCTCGATATCGCGGCGCATGGCGATGAGGCAGTTCGAGGTGCCGACGAATTTCCGCTCGCCCAGGCCCTCCTGCATCGCCTGCACGCACCAATCCTGCCACAGGAAGCTGTGGCGCCGGCGGGTGCCGAAATCGGCGATACGCAGATCTTCGAGCGGGCGCAGGCGCTCGATCTTCTCCCAGAGCTTCGACATGGCGCGCGCATAAAGCACCTGCAGCTCGAAGCGGCCCATTTCATGCAGCACGGCGCGCGAACGCAGCTCGGTGATAATCGCCAGCGCCGGGATTTCCCACAGCATCACCTCGTGCCACTTGCCTTCGAAGGTCAGTTCATACTGGCCGTCGCGCTTTTCCAGATGATAGGGGGGCAGGCGGTAATTCTCGAACCACTCCATGAAATCGGGGCGAAACATCTGCCGCTTGCCATAGAACATGTTGCCGCGCAGCCAGGTGCTCTCGCCGCGTGCAAGGCGGATGGTGCGCACGTAATCAAGCTGTTCGCGCAATTCGCCCTCGTCGATCAGGTCGGCGAGGCGGATTTCCTTCGAGCGGTTGATGAGCGAGAAGGTCACATCCGTATCCGGCCGGTTGCGGAAAACGGACTGACACATCAGGAGCTTGTAGAAATCCGTATCGATCAGCGAGCGCACGATCGGATCGATCTTCCATTTGTGATTCCACACCCGGGTGGCGATATCGACCATCCCTCACCCCCCTTCCAGCCGAACGCCGGCTTCGCGCATACCCTCGAGCGCTGCATCGAGCGAGCCATCGAGATCGATCGCGCGGCAGAGATCGAGGCGCACCGTCACGTCATAACCAAGCTTCGCGGCATCCACGGCCGAGAAATTGACGCAAAAATCCGTGGCGAGGCCGGCCATCACGAGGCGCTTCAACCCGCGCTCCTGCAGGTAGCCGTGAAGCCCGGTAGGGGTGGTGTGATCGTTCTCGAAGAAGGCGGAATAGCTGTCGATCCCGGGGCGAAAGCCCTTGCGGATGATGAGATCGGCAGGGGTGGTATCGAGATCGGGGTGGAAATCGGCACCAATGCTTCCCTGCACGCAGTGATCGGGCCAGAGCACCTGCGGCCCATAGGGCATTTCGATCACCTCGAAGGGCTGCTTTCCGGGGTGGTTCGAGGCGAAAGAGGAATGATCCGCCGGGTGCCAATCCTGCGTCAGGATCACCGCTCCGAAATCGGCCATGAGTGCGTTGATGCCGGGCACTATCTCATCGCCCCCCGGCACGGCGAGCGCGCCGCCGGGGCAGAAATCGTTCTGCACGTCGATCACGATCAGGGCGGTATCTTTCATGCCTGGCCTCTAGCGGTTGGTTCTGAGCGTAATGCGCCTGTTACCACGGATGAGATCGATGCGCCACCAGCCACGATGCGCGCCGGCGATGCGCGCGATATCGGCGGGGGTGGTTACGGGGGTGCCGTCCACCGCGAGGATCACGTCACCGGCGCGGATGGCGCTGCGGGGCGCGCGCCGTGGCGCTTCGATCACCACCACGCCCCTGACGCGCGCGGGCAGGCCGAGCCGTGCAGCGAGGGCGGGGGTGAGCGCCGCCAGCCTGCGCCCCTGAAAGGGCCCCGGCGCGCTGATGACGATTTCTTCACCCGGCCTTGCCATAGGCGGCGGCATCAGCGCGACCCGCGCGGAACGGCGCCTGCCATCACGCAGATATAAGGCATCGACCTCACCCCCGAGCGGCTGCGTCGCCAGGCGGAAATCAAGCTCGGCAGCGGCATTGACAGGCTGGCCCGCCAGTTCGATCAACACATCCCCCCGCCGCAGCCCCGCCGCGGCAAAGGGGCTTTCGGGATCCAGCGAGAGGATCAGCAGCCCGTGTGGGATCTTCATCCCCAGCGCCTCGGCGATATCATGCCCCACTTCCTGCACCTCGATCCCCGCCCAGGGGCGCTCGAAGCGGCTGTTGCCCGCGCGCGCCTGCGCCACCACCTGGCGCACGAGATTGGCGGGGATCGCGAAGCCAAGCCCCACGGAGCCGCCAGAGCGGGTCACGATCATGGTGTTGATGCCGATCAGGCGGCCGTTCATGTCCACCAGCGCGCCGCCGGAATTGCCCGGGTTGATCGGAGCGTCCGTCTGGATGAAATAGCTGCGCGCCGAAAGGAGGCCGCCACCGCGCCCCGTGCGCGCCAGCCCCGAGATGATGCCGGAAGAGACCGTTTGCCCGAGGCCGAAGGGATTGCCGATCGCCAGCACCAGATCCCCCACCTCGAGCGCATCGGAATCGCCGATCTCGATCACCGGAAGATCCTCGCCCTCGGCATCCATGAGGCGCAGCACGGCAAGATCGGCGGCCTTGTCGGCCAGCGCCACTTCGGCTGCGTATTCGCGCCTGTCCGCCAGCACCACCCGGATGCGGCTCGCTTCTCCGACAACGTGAAAATTGGTGACAACCAGCCCCCCGCCCACCAGCACGCCGGAGCCGAGCGAATTCTGCACCCGCGGCGGGCCGGCGAAATCGCGGAAGAACTCGGAGAAGAAGGGATCCTCGGCAAAGGGGCTCACGCGCTGGCGCACGGTGGTTGCGTAGATATTGACGACCGCCGGCGCCGCCTTTGCCACCACCGGCGCATAGGAAAGCCGGATCTGCTCGGCGCTGCGAGGCACCTGCGTTTTCGCGCTTGCCGCAAACGGCAGAGCCGCGAGGATGAGCGCAATCACTGCCGCGAGGGCGCTACGTCGCCAGATGGCGCCGGCGCCATGTGCCGCTGTCGGGGAAACATGCGTCATGTCAGAACCTCCTGCGCTCTCGATGTGGCCGAAGATGCGGGCTTGTCAAGCCAGGCCCTATTGATCCGGGTTCCCGGCGGCGCTAGGAGGGGCCCCATGTTCACCGTTGCCGCTCTCTATCATTTCACCCGATTCGAGGATCCTTCCGCGCTGCGGGGGCCGCTCCTCGAGCTTTGCCGGCGGGAAGGGATCCGGGGCTCCCTGCTCTTGGCGCGCGAGGGGATCAACG
>JALVEX010000226.1 GCA_027030435.1 Paracoccaceae bacterium | reverse complement strand
CCGAATTGGGGAAGGGTTGTCATGGCGGTTGGCAAATCGGGCGCCCGCGCCGATCGCGATCGCCTCTCGATCCGTTTTGGCGATATCCTGGTGGCGGAAAACGGCTGGGTCGCCCCGGATTATCGGGAGGAAGAGGCCGCGCGCTACATGAAGAACGAGGAGCTTCTGATCGCCATCGATCTCGGCCTCGGGAAAGGGAAAAGCACCGTCTGGACCTGCGATCTCACCCATCGCTACATCGAGATCAACGCGGATTACCGATCGTGAAAACCGTTCTCGTTTCCGCCGTGGCGCTCATCGATCCCGATGATCGCGTGCTCCTGGCCCAGCGCCCGGAAGGCAAGAGCATGGCGGGGCTGTGGGAATTTCCCGGTGGCAAGGTCGAGCTGGGAGAAACCCCGGAAGAGGCCCTGATCCGCGAGCTTCAGGAAGAGCTCGGTATCAACACCTGGGAAAGCTGCCTCGCCCCTTTCACCTTCGCCAGCCACCGGTATGACGATTTCCATCTTCTGATGCCGCTCTATATCTGCCGCAAATGGGATGGCATCGTGACGGCGCTGGAAGGTCAGAATCTGCGCTGGGTGCGCCCCGAAGCCCTGCGCGATTACCCCATGCCCCCGGCCGATATTCCCCTCGTCGCCTTCCTGCGTGATTTTCTCTGACCCTGATTTATCCACAATTTGCCAGGTTTTCTTTGGATTGTTTTCATTTTTGGGGTGATTTTTTCGCCAAAATGAAGAATGCTTGCAGCGGCTGATACACTTGGGGAGGAATCAGGCCGATGCTACGCACGATCATTGTCGGAAGCTGCGTTTCCATCCAGGGCATTTTCATGCGCAAGCTTGCCAACGGCAAGATAGCCGTCAGGGTTGGCTCAAGGGTGTATGAGGGCTATCCGGTGGAAACCCGCGCTGCCTGAAATTCACTGAACGGAAATGAAAAGGGGGCCACAGCATGGGCCCCCTCTCTCATTGCCGATGCCGGCCATCACTCCAGGGTGCGCTGCACCTCTTCGCGCTCGAAGATCTCGATCACGTCACCCGGGCGGATATCATCGTAGTTTTCGAAGGCCATGCCGCATTCCTGGCCGGATTGCACCTCGGCAACCTCGTCCTTGAAGCGCTTCAGCGTTTTCAGCGTGCCCTCGTGAATGACCGTGTTGTCGCGCAGCAGGCGCACGCCGGCCGAGCGCCGGGCAACGCCTTCCGTCACCAGACAACCGGCAACCTTGCCAACGCCGGTGACCTTGAACACCTCCTTGATCTCCGCATAACCGATGAACTTTTCGCGGACCTCTGCGCTGAGCAGGCCGGAAGCCGCCGCCTTCACATCGTCAACCAGATCATAGATCACCGAGTAGTAACGGATCTCCACGCCCTTCTGATTGGCCGCAGCGCGCGCGGAAGCATTGGCCCGCACGTTGAAACCGATCACCGGCGCGCCGGATGCTTCGGCGAGGCCGATATCCGTTTCGGTGATGGCGCCGACGCCCGAATGCAGCACGCGCACGCGCACTTCCTCGTTGCCGATCTTCTCCATCGCCTGGGTGATCGCCTCGGCCGAGCCCTGCACATCCGCCTTCACGATGACGGGCAGTTCCTTGACGTTCTCATCCGCCTTGGCCTTGGCCATGAGCTGCTCGAGCGTCTTGGCCGCCCCCTGAGCCGCGCGCTTCTCCTTGGCCACGTTTTCGCGATACTCTGCAATCTCGCGCGCCTGGGCTTCCGTTTCCACCACGTTCAGCACATCGCCGGCCTCGGGCGTGCCGTGCAGGCCCAGCACCTCGACCGGCACCGAAGGCCCGGCATCCTTGATGCGCTCGCCCTTGTCGCTGATGAGGGCGCGTACCTTGCCCCATTTCTCGCCTACGACAAACACATCACCCTGGTGAAGCGTGCCGTTCTGGACAAGAACCGTGGCAACAGGCCCGCGGCCCACATCGAGCTTCGCCTCGATCACCGCGCCCTGGGCCGGACGGTTCGGATTGGCCTTGAGTTCGAGTATCTCGGCCTGAAGGGCAATCGCCTCCAGAAGCTCGGGAATCCCCTGCCCGGTAATGGCAGAGACTTCAACATCCTGCACATCGCCCGAAAGCTTCTCGACGATCACCTCATGCTGCAAAAGCTCGGTGCGCACCTTGTCGGGATCGGCATCGGGCTTGTCCACCTTGTTGATGGCCACGATCATCGGCACATCGGCCGCCTTGGCGTGATTGATGGCCTCGATCGTCTGCGGCATCACGGAATCATCGGCCGCCACCACCAGCACCACGATATCCGTGACCTGAGCGCCGCGCGCGCGCATGGAGGTGAAGGCCGCGTGGCCCGGCGTATCGAGGAAGGTGAGCAACTTGCCCTCTTCCGTTTCCACCTGATAGGCGCCGATGTGCTGGGTGATCCCGCCGGCCTCGCCGGCCGTCACCTTGGTGTTGCGGATGGCATCGAGAAGGGATGTCTTGCCGTGGTCCACATGGCCCATCACGGTGATCACCGGCGGGCGGGGCTCCAGATCCTCGGGCTTGTCCTCGATCTGGGTGATGACATCTTCCACATCCGCATCCGAAACCCGCACCACCTTGTGGCCGAATTCCTCGATGATCAGCTCCGCCGTATCGGCATCGATCGTCTGGTTCTGGGTGACCATGAGCCCCATGTTCATGAGCGCCTTGACCACATCGGCAACGCGCTCGGCCATGCGGTTGGCCAGTTCGCTCACGACGATGGATTCGGGAAGCTGCACCTCCCGCACCACCTTCTCGCGCTCCACACTGCCGCCCATGGCCTTCTGGCGCGCGCGCTCCTGCTGGCGGCGGATCGCTGCGAGCGAGCGCTGGCGCCCGCCTTCGCCCGAGAGAGCCTGATTGAGCGTGAGCTTGCCGGAGCGGCGGCCATCATTGCCGCGGCCCTTGCCACCCTTGGGCGAACGATCGCGCTCGCGCTCCTGCTTGCGCGGGCCGGATGAGGGCTTTGCCCCCCGGGGTTCCTGCGGCTGGACGGGCGCGGCGGCAGGCGCTGCACTCTTTGCTTCCGCACGCTTGCGGCTTTCCGCTTCCCTGGCTTCGCTTTCGGCCTTGGCGCGGGCACGTTCGGCGCGCTCGCGTTCTTCGCGCTCCTTCGCCTCCTTCTCGGCGCGCCGCCGGGCGCGCTCCTCTTCCCTGGCCTTCTCCTCGGCCTTGCGCTTCTCGGCCTCTTCGGCCTCGCGCGCCTTCGCGGCCTTCAGCGCCTTCATGCGGCGCGCAAGCTCGGCATCGCTGATCCCGGCGGGGCGCTTCTTGGGATCGCCCACGATCGGCCCGGAAGGCGCTTCCGCCTTCTTGGCGCCGGGTTTGGGCACCACGATGCGCTTGCGCTTCGTTTCCACCACGACATTCTTGGTCCGGCCGTGGCTGAAGCTCTGCTTCACGCTCCCCGTCCGGGGGCCGCCGCGCAGGCCAAGTGTCTTCTTGCCGTCATTCTCACTCATGTGGTCGTCTTGTCCTTTCCGGCACCAGATGCGCCGAGATTTGCCCGCAAGCCCTTGAGCCTTTCCGCTTCCTCTACAACACGTGTCGTGAGTCCGCCAGACGCGAGCGCGCCATGTATCACATTTTCCCGCCCGAAAGCCAAACCCAATTCCCGGGCCGAAAGAATGCCGATATGGCCATTCCCGCCTTCGGGTGGCCGAAGCCGGGATTTTCCCCGCTCCGAACCATCTGAGGCCTGAATCAGAACCCGCGCCCGGCCGCTTTCAAGCCAGCCCTTCACCTTTTCATAACCCGTTACCGCCAATCCGGCCTTGCGCGCAAGGGCGATCAGATCGATCACGCGCCGGGCGAGCTGTTTCTCAACCTCATCCGCGATCCCTTCGGGGATCTCTACCTGCATCCTTGCGGCACGGGAAAAGAGCTTGCGGCGGATCGCTTCCTCGAGCGCCTTGCGATCCGCCAGGACCCAGATGCCGCGCCCGGGCAGCTTTTCGAGCACATCGGGCACGATCACGCCATCCGGGCCGACGACAAAGCGCAGAAGCTCCCGCTTCGGGCGCACCTCGCCGGTAACGATGCAGCGCCGCTCGGGCGTGCTGCGATCCTTCCTGCGGCCGCCGCGGCTCATCTCTCCTGCCAACCCTGCTTTCAGGCTTCGGCCTCCTTCTCGGCTTCCTCGTCGGCTTCGGCTCCTTCGCTTTCGCCTTCTTCCCCCTCTTCGGAGGCTTTTTCCAGATCGGCCGGATCCACCCAGCCCAGCGCCACGCGCGCCGTCATGATCAGATCCTGGGCTTCTTCCAGCGACATGTCGAATTTCTCGAGAAGGCCCTCGTCCTTCACCCGCTCGCCGTCAACGGTCGTCCAGCCGCCGGCAAGCTCCCAATCGGCGCAGGTGGCGAAATCCTCGAGCGTCTTGATGCCGTCTTCGGCCAAGGCCTCGATCATCTGCGGCGTGAGGCCCTCGAAATTCACGAGGCTGTCTTCCACGCCAAGCTCGCGGGCGTGCTCGAGCGCCTTGCGGTTGGCCGCTTCAAGCTGATCGCGGGCGCGGGCCTGAAGCTCCTTCGCCGTTTCCTCGTCCACGCCATCGATCACCAGCAGTTCGTCGAGATCCACATAGGCCACCTCCTCAAGGGTGGTGAAGCCTTCGGCCACCAGAAGCTGGGCGAAGAATTCGTCGAGATCGAGCTTGTCCATGAAAAGCTGGGTCCGCTCGGCGAATTCCTTCTGCCGGCGCTCGCTTTCCTCGGCCTCGGTGAGGATATCGATATCAAGCCCGGTGAGCTGGCTCGCAAGGCGCACGTTCTGCCCGCGCCGGCCGATCGCCAGCGAAAGCTGATCGTCGGGCACCACCACCTCGATCTTCCCGGCCTCCTCATCGAGCACGACCTTCGTCACCTCGGCGGGCTGCAGGGCGTTCACGAGGAAGGTGGGCTGATCCTCGCTCCAGGGGATGATGTCGATCTTCTCGCCCTGAAGCTCGTTCACCACGGCCTGCACGCGCGAGCCGCGCATGCCCACGCAGGCGCCCACGGGATCGATCGAGTTATCGTAGGAAACAACGGCGATCTTCGCGCGCGAGCCGGGATCGCGGGCCACGGCCTTGATCTCGATGATGCCATCGTAGATCTCCGGCACCTCCATCTTGAAAAGCTCGGCCATGAACTGCGGATCGGTGCGCGAAAGGAAGATCTGCGGCCCGCGGGCCTCGCGGCGCACATCCTTCACATAGGCGCGGAGGCGATCATTGGGGCGGTAGCTCTCGCGGCCGATCTTCTCGTTGCGGCGCAGGATGGCTTCGCCCCGGCCCACGTCCACGATCACATTGCCGTATTCCTCGCGCTTCACCACGCCATTGATGATAGTGCCGACACGATCCTTGAATTCCTCGTACTGGCGCTCGCGCTCGGCCTCGCGCACCTTCTGCAGGATCACCTGCTTGGCGCTCTGGGCGGCGATGCGGCCCATCTCCACCGGCGGCACCTCTTCCACGAAAGTATCGCCGACCTTGGGATCCTCCATGTACTGGCGGGCCTCTTCCACCGTCATCTCGGCCTGGTGGTTTTCCAGTTCGTCATCTTCCACCACCGTGCGCACGCGGGTGAAGGTGGCCTTGCCCGTCTTGCGATCGATGGAAACGCGGATGTCCATATCCGCGCCGTAGCGGCTCTTCGCCGCCCGGGCGAGGCTCTCTTCCATCGCTTCGATCACCAGTTCGGGATCGATCATCTTCTCGCGGGCAACGGCCTCGGCGGTCTGCAGAAGCTCGAGCTGGTTTGCACTGGTAATGGCCATGTTCAGTCCTCTTCTTCCCCGGTTTCGGGGCTTTCCGTTTCTATGGTGTCGAATTTCTCTTCATCGAGCGCGCCGGCCGCCTTGCGCTGGCGCAGCATCTCGCGGATCAGATCATCGGTGAGCACGAGCTTGGCATCCGAGAGCCAATCGAACTTCAGCCCGATGGTGATGGTCTCGCCCTTCTCGCCGCCGGCGGGAATATCGATCAGCACCTCATCGCCCTCGACGCCGCGCAGCTCGCCGCGAAAGCGGCGGCGCCCGTCGATCAGATCGGCCGTTTCGAGCTTGGCCTCATAGCCCTGCCAATCCTCGAAATCCTTGAGGCGGGTAAGCGGGCGATCGATGCCGGGGCTCGAAACCTCGAGCGAATAGGCCTCCTCGATCGGATCCTCCACATCGAGAACGGCGGAAAGCTCGTTCGAGATACGGGCGCAGTCATCGACCTCGATCCCCCCCTCCGGGCGATCGGCCATGACCTGCACCGTCTTGCCTTTCCCGCCCATCAGGCGCACGCGCACAAGCTCGTATCCCAGGCCCTCGACAACGGGCCTGATGATCTCGGCAAGGCGGCGATCAATGGCGGCTTTTGCGATCAGATCGTTCATGGTTCTCCAGACACAAAAAAACGGGCGCGCGGCCCGTTGCTCTTTCCCGGTGGAGCGTTGGGGTGGAAACCAACGCGCCGCTGTTGGCACTCATATAGGCCCATCGGGGCGAGTCTGCAAGGCCTGCCTGCCCGGACGCAAAAAGAAGAAGCGCCCCGGCCATCCGGGGCGCTCCTGCATTGGCGCGGATCAGAGATTCCGCCTATTTCATCCACCAGCGCTCGGCGAGGCGGGCGTTATCCATCTCGCTCACGTTGCCGATCGGATTTTCATGGCCGATCTTCGTGTTCACCGCCTGCACGAAATTGGCATACATCGGGATGATCACGCCGCCGCGATCGCGCAGGATTTCCTGCATCCGGTAATAGATCGCGCGGCGCTTTTCGCTGTCGAGCTCGGAGCGGCCCTTCTTCAGAAGCTCCTGGAATTCCGGATCATCCCACTGGCTGTCATTCCAGGGCGCGCCGGCCTTGTAGGCGGTGGAGAACATCCAGTCTTCCGTCGGCCGGCCGCCCCAGTAGGCGGCGCAGAAGGGCTTTTTCAGCCACACGTTCGACCAGTAGCCATCCGCCGGCTCCTGCACCACGTTGATATTGATCCCCGCCGGCCGGGCCGAAGCCTGATAGAGCTGGGCGGCATCAACCGCGCCGTCGAATGCGGCGGAAGATGCGTGCAGATCGATATCGAGCTTGTCATAGCCGGCCTTCTTCAGGTGGAATTTCGCCTTGTCGGGATCATAGGGGATCGGCGGCATGTCGGCGTAGAAATACTGGTTTGCCGGCCCGATCGGGGAATCATAGGCCACGCGGCCATGCCCCTGCAGGATCTTCTTAACCATCTCCTCGCGGTTGATGGCATATTTGAGCGCCTTGCGCACATCGACATTATCGAAGGGCGGCACCTTGGTCAGCATCGGGAAGGTGAAATGGCGGTTGCCTGTCACTTCCAGAATCTCGATCTGCGGATTGGCCTTCATCAGGGCTTCCGTCTTGAAATCGATCCGGTTGACGGCATCGACCTGTCCCGTCATCAGCGCATTCATGCGGGCGTTGGTATCGTTGATGGCGATATATTCCACCTCGTCGAACCACCCGGCCTTGCCATCCTTGTAATGGCTGTCCACCCGCTTGCCGACAAAGCGCACGCCTGGATCGAAGCTCACCGTCCTGTAGAGCCCGGTGCCGATCCCCTTGGCGATCGCCTCTTCGATCTGGCCGGCGGGATAGATCAGCAGATGATAATCGGAAAGCAGATAGGGGAAATCGGCATTGCCCGCCTCAAGTGTGAACTGGATCTGGTGATCGCCGAGCTTCTTCATCTCGGTGATCGGCGAAACGATCGGCTTGGCCGCGGATTTCGCCCCTTCCTCGACATGCATCTTGAGAGATTCGATCACGTCATCGGCGCCGAAGGGCTTGCCGTTGTGGAAGGTGACCCCCTTGCGCAGGTTGAATGTCCAGACCTTGGCATCCGGGGTCGCCTCCCAGCTCTCCGCAAGCTCGCCCACGAGCGAGCCGTCGGCGGCCACTTCCGTCAGGCAATCGAAAACCGTGCCCTGACCGACCGTGATCATGAAGATGTCGGAATGGGTGCGCGCGTCGAAACTGTCTGACGTATTGGCGCCCGAAAGCCCCACGACAAGCCGCCCTCCGCGCTTCGGCTCGGCGCGAAGCGGCAGCCCGGTGGCCGACAGCACGGCGGCTGCCACACCTGTTCTCAGAAGGCCGCGTCTGCTGATCTGTGTCATGTCATCTTCTCCCTGGTTGTTTTACTGGTGCCCACGCACCGGATTTCGCATTGATTCGGGTTATACCCCATCTGCCCGGTGATGCCGAATTTCACCCTCTGCGCGCCGGGCGAGCAGGCGGCTCAGCCAGTCGGGATCCATTTCCGGCACCGAACTCAGCAGGAGATCGGTATAGGGATGGTGGGGCGGGCGGAACATCTCGTCCTTCCCCCCCGCCTCCACAACCCGGCCATCCTTCATCACCACCACCTCATCGGCAATGGCGCGCACGGTGGCCAGATCATGGGTGATGAACATGTAGGCAAGCCCCAGTTCATCCTGGAGCCGGGCGAGAAGCTTCAGGATCCCCTCCGCCACCAGCTGATCGAGCGCGCTCGTGACCTCATCGCAGATGATGAAGCGCGGCTCGGCGGCAAGCGCGCGCGCGATTCCGACGCGCTGCTTCTGGCCGCCGGAAAGCTCGCCGGGAAGGCGGTTGAAGTATTCGCCGGGATCAAGCTCGATCTGCTCCAGCAGCTCCTCCACCCGGCGGCGCTTCTCCTGCCCCGTGAGGCCCAGATAGAACTGCACCGGGCGGCCGATGATATCGCCGATCGTCCGGCTCGGATTGAGCGCGGTATCGGCCATCTGATAAATCATCTGGATCTGGCGCAACTGATCGCGGCTGCGCCCCTTGTAGCTTGCGGGCAGGGCCTCGCCTTCGAACAGGACCTCGCCCCGCGAGGGCGGCAGGAGCCCGGTGATCACCCGCGCGGCGGTGGATTTGCCCGAGCCCGATTCCCCCACCACCGCCACCGTGCGCCCGGCATGGATATCGAAGCTCACATCGTGCAGCACCGGCGCCTTGCCATAGGCGGCGGTGATGTTGCGCAGGGCGATGAGCGGTGATTCCCCTCCGGTCACGGCAGGCTTTGGCGGGCGCTGGAAGCTGCGCACGGCCCAGAGCGATTTCGTGTATTCCTCGCGCGGCGCGGCGAGCATGGTGCGGGTATCGGCCTCTTCCACCTCCTCGCCGCGCAGCAGCACCTTGATGCGATCGGCCATCTGCGCCACCACCGCCAGATCATGGGTGATGTAGATCGCCGCCGTGCCGAATTGCTCGACAATATCGCGGATCGCCGCCAGCACCTCGATCTGGGTGGTAACGTCAAGCGCGGTTGTTGGCTCGTCGAATATGATGAGATCGGGCTTGCAGGCCATGGCCATCGCGGTCATGGCGCGCTGGAGTTGGCCACCCGAAACCTGATGGGGATAGCGAAAGCCGATCACCTCGGGATCGGGCAGGCGCAGGCGGCGGTAAAGCTCCATCGCTTCCGCCTCGGCCTCCCTGCGGCTCATCACCCCGTGCACCACAGGCGCCTCGACGCATTGATCGAGAATCCGGTGCGCCGGGTTGAAACTGGCCGCCGCCGATTGCGCCACATAGGCGATCCGCCGGCCCAGAAGCCCGCGCTTCACACCGGCCGGGGCCTGCACGAGATCGATGCCGTCAAACGCTACCGAACCGCCGGTGATGCGGCAGCCATCGCGCGTATAGCCCATGGCCGCGAGGCCGAGCGTGGATTTCCCCGCCCCGGATTCGCCGATCAGCCCGAGCACCTCGCCTTTCGCGAGATCAAGGCTCACACCCCTGATGATCGGCAGCCATTCCTCATCTGCACGCCCCTCGATGCGGATATCGCGGATTTTCAGCAGCGGCACGCTCATTCCTTCAGCCCCGATGATTTCTGCAGCATCCAGTCCACGATGAAATTGACGGCCACAGTCAGCAGCGCGATGGCGCCGGCGGCCATCAGCGGCAGGGCGGCGGTGAGCGGGCTGAAGGCGGCGAAATTTATGAATTGCGCGAGATCCTTCACCATCGTACCCCAGTCCGCCAGCGGTGGCTGGATGCCGATGCCGAGGAATGAGAGGGCCGCGATGGTGAGAAACACGAAGCAGAACCTCAGCCCGAATTCCGCCAGCAGGGGCGCCGTGGCATTGGGCAGGATCTCGCGGAAGATCAGATAGGGCAGGCGCTCGCCCCTGAGCTTTGCCGCCTCGAAGTAATCCATGACCACGATATTGCCCGCCACCGCGCGGGCGAGGCGAAACACCCGGGTTGCATCGATCAGGGCGATGATGAGCACCATGTAGAGCGTGAGCATCCAGCGCTCCGAACCGGCCCAGGCGGAGGCGATCGTCATCAGCAGCAGCGCGAAGATGAGCGCCGGAATGGCCATCAGCACATCAATGCCACGCGAAAGAAGCTGATCGAGCCAGCCGCCGATCGTTGCCGCCAGAAAACCGAGCGAGCCGCCAGTGAAAAAGGCGATCAGCGTTGTGGCGAAAGCGATGCCGACGGTATTCTGAGCGCCATAGATGAGGCG
>JALVEX010000225.1 GCA_027030435.1 Paracoccaceae bacterium | reverse complement strand
CAGCTTCACGCTGACGCATCTCAATCAGGCGGGTGCGCTCGTGCATGTGTATCAGGATGGTTCGATCCATCTCAATCACGGCGGCACCGAGATGGGCCAGGGGCTTTTTCGCAAGGTGGCGCAGGTGGCGGCGGATCGCTTCGGGGTTGCGCTCGAGCGGGTGCGCATCACGGCGACCGACACCGGCAAGGTGCCCAATACCTCGGCCACGGCGGCATCCAGCGGTTCGGATCTGAACGGCATGGCGGTGAAGGCGGCCTGCGACGAGATCCGTGGGCGCATGGGCGAATTCCTGAAGGGGTATTATCAGGCCGGGACGGTGGCGTTCGCAGATGACTGCGTGCATGTGGGCGGCGAGGTGCTGGCCTTCGAGGAGGCGGTGCGGATCTGCTACGAAAACCGTATCAGCCTTTCGGCCACGGGATTTTACCGCACGCCCGATATCAGCTGGGATCGGGCGCGCGGTGAGGGGCGGCCCTTCTATTATTTCGCCTATGGC
The DNA here is from genome assembly GCA_027030435.1 of Paracoccaceae bacterium. Taxonomy (GTDB): domain Bacteria; phylum Pseudomonadota; class Alphaproteobacteria; order Rhodobacterales; family Rhodobacteraceae; genus WFVA01. The sequence goes on along the minus strand of JALVEX010000225.1, from coordinate 10,063 downwards.
GCGGCTGTCAGCGAGGTGGTGCTTGATCGCCTCACCGGCGAAAACCGCATTCTGCGGGTGGATATCCTGCATGATGCGGGTGCCTCGCTCAATCCGGCGCTGGATATCGGCCAGATCGAGGGCGGTTTCGTGCAGGGCGCGGGCTGGCTCACCACCGAGGAGCTGGTGTGGGACAGCCGCGGGCGGCTGATGACGCATGCGCCTTCCACCTACAAGATCCCCGCCTGCGGCGATCGGCCGAGAATTTTCAACGTGGATCTGTTCGAGAACAAGAACCGTTCGGAAACCATCTATCGCTCGAAGGCCGTCGGGGAGCCGCCGCTGGTGCTCGGGATCTCTGCATTCCTGGCGCTCTCGGATGCGATCCGTGCCTGCGGGGAGGGCTATCCGGCGCTTGATGCACCGGCCACGCCCGAGCGGCTCATGTGGGCGGCGGCGCGCGTTGCGGGAGGGGCGGGATGAGCCTTGATCGCGAAGCACTTCGCGCGGCAATCGAAGCCCATGGGCGCGTTGCGCGGCTGGTGGTGGCAGAGGACGAAGGCTCCGCGCCCCGGGAGGCGGGGGCCTCGATGCTTGTGTGGGATGGCGGCACGGCAGGCACGATCGGCGGCGGGCGCCTCGAGTTTGACGCGATCGCGCGGGCGCGCGGTGCTCTCGGAAACGGGCAGGACTGGATCGAAAGGATCGCGCTTGGGCCCGCCCTCGGGCAATGCTGCGGTGGGCGGGTCACGCTCCTGTGCGAGATATATGACGCAGAGCGGCTCGAAGGGCTGGCGCGCGAAGGGGTCCATGCGCGGCCGATTCCGGGGAGTGAAGGCGAGATGCCGGAGGTGGTGGCGCGGCTGATCCGCTCCGCCGCCGCGGGCGAGGCACTCGCCCCCCGGCTGCTGAAGGGATGGATGATCGAGCCGATCGGGAGCGCGGGGCGCGATCTCTGGATTTTCGGGGCCGGGCATGTTGGGCGCGCGATCGTGGATGTGATGGCGCCCCTGCCCGATTTCCGCATCACATGGGTGGATACGGCGCTCGAGCGCTTTCCGCCTGATGTGGCGCAGGGGGTGCGGGTGCTGCCTACCGTCAATCCGGCGGATGCCATCGCCCTTGCGCCGCAGGAAGCCTGGCATCTGGTGCTGACCTATTCGCACGGGCTCGATTTCGAGGTCTGCCATGGTTTGCTCGCGCATGGGTTTGGCTGGGCCGGGCTGATCGGCTCGCCGACGAAATGGGCGCGCTTTCGAAAGCGGCTCGTTGCGCTCGGCCATGCGCCGGAAGATGTGGAGCGCATAGCCTGCCCGATCGGGCGGCGGGCGTTTGGCAAGCATCCCCAAGCCATTGCGATCGGCGTGGCGGGGAGGCTATTGGAGATGGGCGCTGAATCACGAAGGCGGCAGGCGGGCGTGGAAGCCGTGCGGGAAACGGTCTGAACGGGGAGGGGATGATGAGCGAAGCGGATGGTGGACCACCCCTGCTGGTGGCAGAGGGGCTGACGAAGGCCTATCCGGGGGTGCTGGCAAACGATCATGTGTCCTTCTCCGTTGCGCATGGGGAGGTGCATGCGCTTCTTGGCGAGAACGGCGCCGGGAAATCCACCCTGGTGAAGATGATCTACGGCCTTGTGCGGCCCGATGAGGGGCGGATGATGCTGGAGGGCCGGCCCTATGCGCCGCACCGGCCGAGCGATGCGCGCCGGGCCGGGGTGGCGATGGTTTTCCAGCATTTTTCGCTGTTCGAGGCGCTTAACGTGGCCGAGAACATCGCGCTCGGGATGGAGGAACCGCCGCCCCAGGGCGAGCTTTCGGCGCGCATCCGCGAAGTGAGCGTGGCCTACGGGCTGCCGCTCGATCCCGAGCGTATCGTGGGCGAGCTTTCGGCGGGGGAGCGTCAGCGGGTCGAGATCATCCGCTGCCTGCTCCAGAATCCGAAGCTCCTGATCATGGACGAGCCGACGAGCGTGCTCACGCCCCAGGAGGTGGAGATCCTGTTTCGCACCCTGCGCAAGCTCAGCGCCGAGGGCACGGCAATCCTCTATATCTCGCACAAGCTCGAGGAGGTCATCGATCTGTGCGAGAATGCCACCATCCTGCGCCACGGGAAGGTGGTGGCCACCTGCAATCCGCGCGAGCATTCGGCGCGCGAGCTGGCAGAGCTGATGGTGGGCGAAATCCTCACCCCGCCGCATCGCGAAAGGGCGGCATTCGGCGATGTGGTGCTGGAGGTGCGGGGGCTTTCATTGCCGGCAACGAGCCATTTCGGCACCTCGCTGAAGGATATCGGCTTCAGCCTGCGGGCGGGCGAGGTGCTGGGGATCGGCGGGGTTGCCGGCAACGGGCAGGACGAACTGCTCGCCGCGCTTTCGGGCGAGCGCCCGACTGCCGCCGATACCATCCGCCTGAGCGGGCAGGAGATCGGAGCGCTCGGCCCCAATGAGCGGCGCGCGCTCGGCCTTCTGGCGGCTCCCGAAGAGCGCCTCGGCCATGCCGCCGCGCCCGACATGAGCCTCACCGAAAACGCGCTTCTGACGGGCGCCGTGCGCGAGCGTCTGGTGCGCCGCGGCCTGATCGACTGGCCCCGTTCGCGCGCCTTCGCAAAGCGCATCACGGAGGTTTTCGATGTGCGCACCCCCGGCACGGAGGTGCCGGCGCGTGCGCTTTCGGGCGGCAACCTGCAGAAATTCGTGATCGGGCGGGAGGTGCTTCAGCGCCCGGAGGTGCTGGTTGTCAACCAGCCCACATGGGGGGTCGATGCCTCGGCCGCGGCGGCGATCCGCCAGGCGATCCTCGATCTGGCGGAGGGGGGCGCGGGGGTGATCGTCATCAGCCAGGATCTCGATGAGCTGATGGAGATCTCCGATACATTCGCCGCCCTCAACGAAGGGCGCCTCAGCGCGCCGCGCCCGGCGCGCGGGCTGAGCGTGGAGGAAATCGGGCTGATGCTTGGCGGCGTGCATGGCGCGAAGGTGGAGGAGGGTGCCGATGCTGGTGCTTGAGAAAAGAAAGGTGCCCTCGCGTTTCTGGGCGCGGGCGACGCCGCTGCTGGCCGTGATCCTGACGATGCTGGCGGGGGGCGCGCTTTTCGCGCTTCTGGGCAAGGATCCGGTGGAGGCGGTCCGCACCATCTTCTGGGATCCGCTGTTTTCGGAATTCGCCTTCTATTACCGCTCGCAGATCCTGGTGAAGGCCTGGCCGCTCATTCTGATCGCGGTTGGGCTCAGCCTCGGCTTTCGGGCCGGGATATGGAATATCGGCGCCGAGGGGCAGTATATCATGGGCGCGATCCTTGGCGGCGCGGTGGGGCTGGCGTTCTACCCGGCCCAAGGGTGGTATATCTTTCCGCTGATGATCCTTGCGGGCGCGCTGGGCGGCCTCCTGTGGGCCATGATCCCGGCCATCCTGCGCACGAAATTCGGCACCAACGAGATCCTGGTTTCGCTGATGCTCGTCTATGTGGCGGAGAATATCCTGAGCTCGGTGAGCTTCGGCATCCTGAAGAACCCGCAGGGCTTCGGTTTTCCCGGCTCGCGCAACCTCAATGATTACGCCGCCTCCGCCAATATGGATCTGATCGAGGGCACGGGGCTGCACTGGGGCGGCGCGGCGGCGCTTCTCGCGGTGATGCTGGCCTGGGGGCTGCTGACCCGCCACATCCTCGGCTACCGCATCCGCCTGAGCGGCGAGGCGCCGCGCGCGGCGCGGTTTGGCGGTGTCGATCCCGATCGGCTGGTGCTGATCTGCCTTGGCGTTTCTGGGGCGCTGGCGGGGCTTGCGGGCCTCTTCGAGGTGACGGGCCCGGCCGGCCAGCTCTCGCCCGATTTCAACATGGGCTACGGCTTCACCGCCATCATCGTTGCCTTTCTGGGGCGCCTGCATCCGATCGGGATCCTGCTCGCGGGGCTGCTCCTGGGGCTCACCGAGGTGGGCGGGGGCATCGCGCAGCAGAATCTCGGCTTGCCGGCAGCCTCGATCAAGGCTTTCCAGGGGATGCTGCTCTTCTTCCTGCTGGCGATGGACGTGTTTACCGATTATCGCCTGCGCTTCAGACGCGAGGAGACCATCTGATGGATTATTCGGCTATCGACCCGGTTCTGCTCCTGGCAACGCTGATGATCTCGGCCACCCCGATCCTTCTGGCGGCGATCGGCGAGCTTGTCGTCGAGAAGGCGGGCGTGCTCAATCTCGGGGTGGAAGGGATGATGATCACCGGCGCGATCTGCGGCTTCGCCATTGCCGTGGAAAGCGGCAATCCCTTCCTCGGGCTGATCGCCGCCGCGCTCGCGGGGGCCGCGCTTTCGCTGATATTCGCCTTTCTCACCCAGGTGCTGCTTTCCAATCAGGTGGCCACGGGCCTTGCGCTGACCCTCTTCGGCCTCGGCCTTTCCTCGCTCATCGGCAAGCCCTATGCGGGGGTGAAGCCTCCGGCCTCGCCGCATCTCGATATCCCGCTGCTTTCGGATATCCCGGTGCTCGGGCCGATATTCTTCCGCCATGATCTCATGGTCTATGTTTCGCTGACGCTGGTCGCCGCGGTCTGGTTCTTCCTGAAATACACCCGCGCCGGGCTGATCCTGCGCGCGGTGGGGGAAAATCACGATGCCGCCCATGCGCTGGGCTACAAGGTGGTGCGCATCCGCTTCCTCGCGATCATGTTCGGCGGCGCATGCGCGGGGCTCGGCGGCGCCTATCTCAGCCTCATCCGCGTGCCGCAATGGACGGAAGGGATGACGGCCGGGGCCGGCTGGATCGCGCTGGCGCTGGTGGTTTTCGCAAGCTGGCGGCCCTGGCGGGTGCTGCTCGGGGCCTATCTCTTCGGCGGAATCACCGTGCTGCAGCTCAATCTGCAGGCGGCGGGGCTTGCGATCCCGGTCGAATATCTATCGATGTCGCCCTATATCGTCACCATCCTGGTGCTCGTCTATATCTCGGCGCGCAAGGGGCGGGGCAATCTCGATGCGCCGGCCAGCCTCGGACGCACCTTCCATGCCGCGCACTGAAAGGCTATGAAGGGCGGATGAAGCGCAGTGATGTCATAGCCATACTCGACGGAACGGATCCGAAATTCGGCCGTTCGGTGGCATTCGGACTCAATGCGATCATTCTCCTTTCGGCCGTAGCGATTGCACTGGAAACCGTGCCGGATCTGCCGCAGCCGGCATATCTGTGGCTGGCTCGTTTCGAGGTTTTCGTGCTGGTCGTCTTCGTGGCCGAATATCTGCTGCGGCTCCTTTGTTCTGTCAATCCGCTCAGATATGCCATCAGCTTCTGGGGGATCGTGGATCTGCTTTCCATCCTTCCGGCGGCCGGGTTTCTCGGCAATGACTGGCAGGCGGCACGCACCCTGCGGCTGTTGCGGGTTGCCCGGCTTTTCAAGCTGTTTCGCACCTCGGCTGCGGCGCGCCGCCTTCTGCGGGCCTTCCGGCAGGTGCGTGACGAACTTTCCGTGTTCATCGTCCTGGCGCTGCTCGTCATCTATGTGAGCGCCGTGGGCATCTACCATTTCGAGCATGAGGCTCAGCCCGATGTATTCACCTCGATCCCTGTAAGCCTCTGGTGGGCCGTTGCTTCGCTCACCACTGTGGGTTACGGAGACATGTATCCGATTACCACGGGAGGCCGCATCTTCACGACCATCGTTCTCTTCATCGGCCTCGGGGTCGTTGCGGTGCCGACGGCGATCATCACCGCGGCGCTGACCGAGGAGGAAATCGAGGAAACCATCGAGGAGATCGAAAGCACCCTCAATCACGGGAGACATGAAGAGGGTGAGGATCCGGGCGGGAGGCCCGGCGCAAGAACTGCTCAAACCACCAAGAAGGGAGATATGACATGAAACGCAGAACATTTCTGGCCACCGCCGCGCTCGCGCTGGGGATCGCCGGCGCCGGGGCGGCGCTGGCGGAAGAAAAGGTGAAGGCCGGCTATATATACGTCGGGCCGGTTGGCGATTTCGGCTGGTCCTACCAGCACGATCAGGGGCGCCAGGCGGTTGAGGCCGAATATGGCGACAAGGTGGAAACCACCTTCGTTGAAAGCGTGCCGGAAGGGGCTGACGCCGAACGGGTGATGACCCAGATGGCGCTCGGCGGTGCCGATATCATCTTCGCCACCTCCTTTGGCTACATGGATGCCGTGCAGAAGGTGGCGAAGAAATTTCCGAACGTGAAATTCGAGCACGCGACCGGCTACAAGCGCGCCGACAACGTGGCGACCTATTCCGCGCGTTTCTACGAAGGCCGCGCCGTGATCGGCACCATCGCCGGACGCATGACCAAGACCAACAAGATCGGCTATATCGCCTCCTTCCCGATCCCCGAGGTGATCCGGGGCATCAACTCGGCCTATATCCACGCGAAGAAGGTGAACCCGGATGTGGAATTCAAGATCGTGTGGGTCTATACATGGTTTGATCCCGCCAAGGAGGCTGATGCCGCAACCGCGCTGATCGAGCAGGGCGTTGACGTGATCATGCAGCATACCGACAGCCCCGCCGCCATGACCATTGCCGAGAAGAAGGGCATCATGGCTTTCGGGCAGGCATCCGACATGTCGAAATTCGGACCCAATGCCCAGCTTACCGCCATCATCGACAACTGGGGCCCCTATTACATCGAGCGCGTGGGCGCGGTGATGGACGGCACCTGGGAATCGAAGGACACCTGGAATGGCTTCCGGGAGGGGATGGTCAAGCTCGCGCCCTATTCGAGCAGGATCCCGCCCGAGGTCCAGGCCGAGGCGGATGCGCTGAAGCAGGCCATCATCGACGGAAAATATCATCCCTTCACCGGCCCGCTCAACAAGCAGGACGGCACGCCCTGGCTGAAGGAGGGCGAAGTGGCCGATGATGGCACGCTGGCCGGGATGAATTTCTATGTTGAAGGCATCGAGGGCGAAATTCCGCAGTGACCCCGGGGTGATCCGGGCGGCGGTTGCGCCCTGCGCTGCCGCTTGCACCATGAATTTCTTGCCTCCGGCGGGAGTATTTCCGCCAAGATGAAGGCAAGGGAAAAAGGGAAGGCCTGCCGCTCCGGCGGGCCTTTTCCTTTGCCGGCCAACATGGCAGGGTGCGCGCCATGGAAACGGATATCATCATCATCGGCGGTGGTATTGCGGGGCTCAGCGCGGCGGCGCGGCTTGCGCCTGACGCCGGGGTCATGCTTCTGGAGGCGGAGGAGAGCCTTGGCTATCACGCCTCGGGGCGTTCGGCGGCGATGTTCGAGCGCGAATATGGAAATGCGGCCGTCAGGGCGCTGAATTATGCGAGCGAGGATTATCTTCTGCATGAGGATGGCGGCGTGCTTTCGCCGCGCGGCATCCTGATGGTGGCGCGCGGCGATCAGCTTGATCGCTTTCGCGAAGAGGTGAAGGAGATGTCGCTCGAGCCGGTTTCTGTTGCCGAGGCCTGCGAGATGGTGCCGATCCTGCGGCGTGAGCGCGTGGCGGCGGCGGCGGGCAACAGCTGGGCGCGCGATCTCGATGCGGATCGGCTCCTCCAGAATTTCGTTGGCAAGGCGCACGGGGCCGGGGCGCGCATCCTCACGCGCGCCCCGGTGGAGGAGATCGCGCGGTGCGGGAGCGTCTGGGAGGTGAAAACCCCGGCAGGCGCCTTTCGCGCTCCGGTGATCGTGAATGCTGCCGGCGCCTGGGTGGACGGGGTGGCGCGGATGGCGGGCATCGCGCCGATCGGTTTCAGGCCGCTGCGCCGCTCGATGGCGCAGATCCCGGCGCCGGGCGGGCATGACCCAAGTGGCTGGCCGATGCTGCATGGCGCCTGCGAAAGCTGGTATGCCAAGCCCGAGGCGGGCAAGCTTCTGGTTTCGCCGAGCGAGGAGGATCCCGTGGAGCCGCATGATGCCTGGGCGGATGACATGGTGCTCGCAGAGGGGCTCGCGCGCTACGAGGAAATGGTCACCGAGCCGGTGACCCGGCTGGAAGCAAGCTGGGCCGGCCTGCGCACCTTTTCGCCGGATCGTTCGCTCGTGATCGGCTTCGAGCCCGGTGCGGAGGGCTTCTTCTGGCTGGGCGGACAGGGCGGCTACGGCTTTCAGACATCCCCCGCCGCGAGCCGGCTTGCCGCCGATCTGATCCTTGCCCGCCCGCCGGAACTGGAGGCCGATGCCGTCGCCGCCCTCTCGCCGGAAAGGTTCCGGCGATGAGCCGCAAGCGCCTCGATCTGCCCGACAGCGCCGCGCTCATCGCAGGGGCAGCCCCCGGTGGCCGCCTCTCTGCGCCCTCGGCCGAGCGCAACATCGGCCCCATCCTTGAGGTGCTCGAAAGGGTGGCACCGCCGGAGGGGCGGGCGCTCGAGATCGCGAGCGGCACCGGGCAGCATATTGTCCGCTTCGCAAAGGCGCGCCCGAAGATCAGCTGGCAGCCGAGCGATGCCGTTGCGGAAAGATTCGCCAGCGTGCGGGCCTGGATCCGTGCTGCGGGGCTTGCCAACGTGGCTGATCCCCGCCTTCTCAATGCCGCAGCGCCCTGGCCCGGGGATCTGGCGGATCTCGATCTGGTGATCGCCGTCAATCTCCTGCATCTCGTTTCGGATGAGGCCGCGGCGGCGATCCTTGCCAATATGGCGGATGCGCTGGCGCCGGGGGGCGTTTTCTGCCTCTACGGGCCGTTTCTGCGCGCCGGTCGATTTGCGAGCAATGGAGATCGGGCGTTTCACGCTTCGCTGAAGGCCCAGGATCCGGGGATCGGCTACAAGGATGCCGGGTGGGTCATGGATCTGCTGGCAGCGCGGGGCATGGAGAGCCCCGAATGCCATGAGATGCCCGCATCCAATCTCATGATGACGGCACGGAAAACCGGATCCGCTTGACCCTGATCAAGGCGGCTTTCGCAGGCTGGTGCCATCTGCCGGCAAACCCTCGAAGCACAGGAGCAGAACATGAACTGGAAAGCCTACATGGATGACATGAAGAATGACATCCGCGCCCTCAACAGGACGATCCCCGAAACGACCCGCGCCTTCGCCACCCTCAGCAAGAGCGTGAAGGAAAGCGATGTGCTCCCTTTCAAGACAAAGGAATTCATCGCGCTCGGGATCGCCGTGGCGCAGGGCTGCGAACCCTGTATCGGCTTTCACATTGAGGCCCTGGTGCGTATCGGCGCCAGCCGCGAGGAGGTGGCCGATGCGCTCGCCATGGCGCTTCAGATGGGCGGCGGCCCGGCGCTGATGTATGCCGCCAAGGCGCTGGCGGCCTATGATCAGATGAAGGCGGACAAGGAAAAGTGAACGGCCGTGCGGCTTTGCCGTGTTTCCCCGGCGCCGGTGAGATATATCCTCGCCCGGATGAAACGCCGATGCTCGCACGGATACACGCATGCTTGATCGCCACCTGCGCCCCTTGATGGACAATGCCCTTGAGCGGGGCGCGCGCCGGCTTGCGGATCTCGGCATCGGCGCAGGTAGCCTGACGCTTGCCGGGCTCATCGCCGGCCTGCTGGCGTCTCTTGCCGTGGCATTCGGGTGGCGTCTTCCGGCGCTCCTCCTGCTCCTCCTCTCGCGCCTCCTGGACGGCCTCGATGGCCCCGTGGCCCGGATCATGGGGCCCCGCCCGCTCGGGGGCTATCTCGACATCATGGCGGATTTCACCGTCTGGGCCGCCTTGCCGCTCGGCTTTGCCCTCCTCGATCCCGATGCCAATGCTCTGCCCGCCGCAATTCTGCTTGCGAGCTTCTTCGTCAATGGCGCGAGCTTTCTGGGCTTCGCCATTCTCGCCGAGGCCCGGAATCTGCGCGCGAGTCCGAATGGCGAGAAGGCGCATCATCATGACAGGGGGCTGATCGAAGGGAGCGAAACCATCGCCTTCTTCACCCTCGTGATTCTCTGGCCCGCGGCCTTCGCCCCTCTTGCGCCCGCCTTCGCCCTGCTGACGGCCCTGACGGCCGGCGCGCGCGTGTTGCGGGCGATGCGCATTTTCGGCGGCTGAACGGGGCGATGGGGGCAGGGTTTTACTTGATTTTCCGTGCAAAACCCCCCAAATGAGGCGCAGCGGCGCCTTCGGCGTCGCACGGAAGCAACAGACAGGAGTGACCATGGCCAAGGAAGAATTGCTCGAATTCCCCGG
>JALVEX010000224.1 GCA_027030435.1 Paracoccaceae bacterium | reverse complement strand
GGCGCTGATCGCCGAGCTGCGCGCCCGCCCCGAACCGGAGCCCGAGCGCATCGAGGTGCCGGTGATCCCGCCGATCGTCACCGATACGATGGCCGAGATCGCGGCGCGCGCCGAAGCGATCGCCGATGAGGTGGAGGCCCGCGCGAACGCCTCGCAATAAACACCCCGCAATAGGCAGGCCCGTCAGGGTGTTGTCAGGGCATTGTCAGGGCGTCGAGAGCGGATATTCGTGCCCGGCATCTGCCCGAAGCGGGGCTTCCGATCGCATTTTTCCGCCCGGGGCGCGCAGAGCGGCCCGGGCATGCGCCCGCCCGCCCCCCTGGCAGGCGCATACGCGCCCACCCGGCCGGGCGCATGCCCTCCGTCCGAGGCACAATGGAACCCGTTGGAACCCGTTCAAGATCGCCATGCGCCCGAACCCTGCGTCAATCGCCGCATTGACGGATGCACGGCCATGCCCCATCTGACGGGATAAAGCCAGGCCGCGCCATCCCGGAGCGGGCCTGAATCGAGAGCGGAGGAACAGATGGTCTGGAAAACGATCGACGACATGGATCTCGCCGGCAGGACGGTGCTGGTGCGGGTGGATATCAACGTGCCCGTGCAGGATGGCGAGGTGACGGACGCTTCGCGCATCGAGCGCATCGTGCCCACCATAAAAGACATCATCGAGAAAGGCGGCAAGCCGGTGCTGATGGCCCATTTCGGCCGCCCCAAGGGCAAGGTGGTGCCGGAAATGAGCCTCGCCGTGGTGGTGCCGGCGCTTGAAAAGGCGCTGGGGCGGAAGGTCGTTTTCGTGTCCGATCCCGATCAGGCGAAGGAGGCGATCGAAAAGGCCGGGCCGGGCGAGGTGATCCTGCTGGAAAACCTTCGCTTCAACCCGGGCGAAGAGGCCAATGACGAAGCCTTCGCGGAGAAGCTCGCGGCGCTTGGCGATGTCTATTGCAACGATGCCTTTTCCACCGCGCACCGGGCCCATGCCTCCACCGAAGCGATCGCCCACAAGCTGCCGGCCTGCGCCGGGCGGCTGATGGAAGCGGAGCTCGGCGCGCTCGAGCGTGCGCTCGGCAGGCCCGAACGCCCGGTGGTGGCGGTGGTGGGCGGGGCCAAGGTCTCGACCAAGATCGAACTGCTGGAAAATCTCGTCGGCAAGGTGGATCACCTGGTGATCGGCGGCGGCATGGCCAATACCTTCCTCGCCGCCGAGGGAATCGACGTGGGCAAGTCGCTCTGCGAGCACGAGCTTGCGCCGGTGGCGCGCAAGATCCTGGTGGCGGCGCTCGAGCAGGGCTGCGAGATCATCCTGCCCGAGGATGTCGTCGTGGCCTGGAAATTCGAGGCCGGCGCCGAGCACAAGGTGGTGCCGGCCGACAAATGCCCCTCGGATGCGATGATCCTCGATGCCGGCCCGCGTGCGGTGAAGCGCATCTGCGATACCTTCGAGAAATGCAGGACGCTGGTCTGGAACGGCCCGCTCGGCGCTTTCGAGATCGAGCCCTTCGATGCCGCCACCACCGCCTGCGCCAGAAAGGCGGCGGAGCTTACGAAGGCCGGAAAGCTGATCTCGGTCGCCGGCGGGGGCGATACGGTGGCGGCGCTGAAGAAGGCGGGCGTAGTGGATGATTTCTCCTATGTCTCCACCGCGGGCGGCGCCTTCCTCGAGTGGATGGAAGGCAAGACGCTGCCGGGCGTCGCCGCGCTCGAGGGCTGAGGCCGGGGCACTGCATCACCGGAAACCGTGGGAACTGCGGGTGGAATTGCGGGCGGGCGGCGGCATATCTGCCGCCCGTTAGCGCGAACAGTCTTGTGCGCGCAGGCAGGCGGGATAAACGTGGCGGCAATGAAGCTGCTGCAAAAGAGGATCCCCCATGAAAGCGACCCGCATTGTCCAGAAAATCCTTTCCAATTACGAAGCCGACTGCCCCGGCGTGAAGGCCAATCTCTGCCGCATCCTGATGAACGGCAAGCTCGGCGGCACCGGCAAGATGATCATCCTGCCGGTGGATCAGGGCTTCGAGCACGGGCCCGCGCGCTCTTTCGCGCCCAACCCGGATGCCTATGATCCCCACTACCATTTCCAGCTGGCGATCGATGCCGGGCTCAATGCCTATGCCGCGCCGCTTGGCATGCTGGAAGCCGGCGCCGATACCTTCGCCGGCCAGATCCCGCTGATCCTGAAGGCCAATTCCGCCAATTCCCTGATCCCCGCCGAAGCGCCCAAGGATCAGGCGATCACCGCCAGCGTGGATGATGCGCTCAGAATCGGCGCTTCGGCGATCGGCTTCACCATCTATCCCGGCTCCTCGCAGGGGCTCGAGATGTTCGAGGAGATCAGCGCCATGCGCGAGGAGGCGGCGGCGAAGGGGATCGCGACGGTGATCTGGTCCTACCCGCGGGGCGAGGCGCTGGACAAGGCCGGCGAAACCGCGATCGACATCGCCGCCTACGCAGCCCAGATCGCCGCCCTTCTGGGCGCCCATATCATCAAGATCAAGCTCAGCACCGATCACCTTTCGCTGCCGGCGGCGAAGAAGGTCTATGAAGAGGAGAAGATCGACATCGCCACCATGGCCGCACGCGTGCGCCACTGCATGCAGGCGGCCTTCAACGGCCGGCGGCTGGTGGTGTTTTCGGGCGGCTCGAAGAAGGGGATCGAGGGGGTGTTCGATGACGCCCGCGCCATCCGCGACGGCGGCGGCAACGGCTCGATCATCGGGCGCAACACCTTCCAGCGGCCGCGCGACGAGGCGCTGGCGATGCTCGCGAAGCTGGTGGAAATCTACAGGGGCAAGGCCTGAGGCTGCGCGGGCTGTTCGGGCCGCAAAGCGTCGGAGCGGGGGCTGCCCCTCTTCCTTCCGCCCCCGCCCCGCACCCCGGGGATAGTCAGGGGGCCGATGACGGAGG